>NZ_JBMLSD010000403.1:0-5618 GCF_049240685.1 Flectobacillus sp. | reverse complement strand
TGTTTTATACTACAGGTTTTTGTGCTATTATGCTAGATTTTACTCGGTTTAAGACGCAATCATTGCGTCTCTACTGATGGAATACAAATTTTCATATATTCACTCACTCGCTCAATTACTAAATCGCTAAATTAGGGATGACTCATGTTTCAAGAGATAGGCTTTATGCATTAAACTAAAGAAAAAAGCATTTTTTATAAAATTATAAAGACCTTTTGACTAATGCCTACAGCTTACAGCCTAAAGCACTCAAGTTGCGTATTAACCAAATTGCTACAAACCTATTTTGCTTATCCACTTAACTCCATATTTAAGCTCGATTTAAGGTTGATTTAACTCCTCTTTAAAAGCACTATACTTATTTTGTTATCGTAAAACGAACGAAAAAAGACTTTTTAGTTTAAGTCGATATGGTAACTAATTTTTCCTTACTATTTAAAATTTATCATTAAAACAATCCCAACCATTCATTTAAAAGCAAATTAATAACTATGGAGAATAATAATAATCAGACCTTTTTTAAGGTAGCATTAGGAGTTACAGTAGGTGTTATCGCTTTGTTGAGCTATTTGTTTATTGGTGCTCGTAACGAAACATTTGAACTACAAAAAGCCCTTACTACAAAAGTAGAACAATTGTCAAGTACGCAAATCAAACTAGACTCTATCTCGAAGTCATTGGACGAAAAAATCAAAGAGGTTGAAATGCTGGGAGGAAATGTGGCTGAATTGGAAAAAGTAAAAGCTCAATTAGAATCAGACAAAAAGAAATTGAAGTCGGATTTGAGTTTCTCGACTCAGAAGTATGAAGCTAAAATTAAGGAATATGAAACCTTCTTGGCAGCCAAAGACGAAGAGCTAACAAAACTTAGAGAAGAAAATGGCGATTTGATGGCGCGCAACAAAAATCTACAGGCCGAAAAAGAAGCAGTTATCAATGAAAACACAGGTTTGAAATCTGATAAAGATAACCTTAGCAAGACTGTAGCTGATTATTCTACTCAAAATGAAGAACTAAAACGCAAAGTGACCTTAGCCTCGGCTATGAAGGCTACCAATGTGGAGGTTTATGCGTTGGCATCCAATGGTAAAGTACGTGATGGAGGTCGTTATAAGGCTTCTAAAATAGATCGTCTAAAAATTTCATTTGGTTTGGCAAGCAACCCTGTTGCCGAAAGAAACAACAAAGACATTTATATCCGTATCATGGATGCAAATGGAGCAGTTGTGAGCGCAGATGGTTCGTCAGGAACGATGCAATACGATGGCAAAGAGCTGGGATATACCGTAAAACAAAGTGTCTTATTTGAAAATAATGACCAGAAAGTGGACGTGGTATATGCAAAAGGTTCTGCCTACAAATCAGGAAAGTATTCCATTGAACTTTATTCTGAAGGATTCAAAATCGGAGCGGGTACTTTTGAAGTAAAATAGTTTTTTGCCCTTTATTTACTGAGTATATCTAGAACGGTGTAGGCATGCTTACATCGTTCTTTTATTAAACCACTAATCGACCTTGTTTTGAGGTGGGTATAGTCCTAAAAAACAACACACATGAAAACGCTACACATCACTTTTCCTCGACATATCTCGATTGTTTTTTGGATGATTCGAACCAGCGAAGCCTTCATAAGTTTACAAGAGCTTTGTAAATTACTTTGGTTTGCTCTAAGTAAATATCCTTTTTCACTGGTAGGTCTTAGTTATATGTTTTTGAGTATGGCATTTTGTTATTGGCCAATCTCTGGACATTGGTTTGCTGGATTTATGATGATGTCGCTACCGCTAGCGTTGATTTGTGGTTTTGTGGCAAGTGTTTTTTTGTTACTAAAAAAGCAAAGAGTGGTTGCCACCGTAGGATTAGTGTGGTGTTTGTTGACAATCCCCTTGGCCAGAAGATTCATGGGCGTGGGTTCTGAGCACACCAAAACTGTTATGCAAGATACCAATTCACTTAAGGTATTAAGCTTTAATAGTGCCAAGTTTGCAGATTTTCCTAGTAATTTTTCGCAGTGGAATGAATTGGATGCAGACATCGCTTGTTTTCAAGAATATTCTCCCAATGCTATTGTAGAGAAAAAGTATGCAGAAAAAGCGGTATTGCTAGCAGATGATTTGGATGAGGAGGTAGGGTTAGGATTACTTTCAAAATATCCGATTGTGAAAAAGTATGGGCGCATCTGGAATCGAGAAGGGCAACCCAATATCAATGGGTACATCGTGGCAGATATAGCCTACAAAGGTGACACAGTAAGAGTTGTAAACGTCCATTTTTGGTCGATGGGGATACGCATCAATCAGGCTTTCGATGCCTTGAAAGAGGGAAAAATAGCCAGTTTTTTCAGAGAGTTGGGAGATAGCTTCGGAAGGTTAAAATTTGGATTTGATTCGAGATACCAACAAATCGACGAAGTGCAGGAGTACGTGGCCGGAAGTCGATATCCTGTTATACTCTGTGGGGATTTCAACGAAACACCTTTTGGTTATGCGTATGGGAAAATGAGCCTGTTGTTTAAAAATGCATTTGAGGAGGTTGGTAAAGGTACAGGATTTACCCTCAATCGTCAACCCTATTTTGTAAGGATTGATCAACAATTCTATAGCCATCAATGGGAAATCCAAAGTTGCCAAACGGTGTCTTCCGTGAGTTTTTCAGATCACTTTCCACTTATGGCCAATTATAAGCTCCATAAGCCAGTAAGAATAAATACTAACGAGCTTCTTGCTAAAGTTGACTAGACAGACAAATAAATATACAAACCAGCATGAGGCACGAGGTATTAGGCAGATAATTTTATAATGTTTTTTATAAGTACTATCTAGCTTTACCAACAAACAATTTAACACTCTCTGCCTTGTGCCCAAAACACAAAACTTAAATTTACTTTTGCTAAAGTGCTCATCCAAACCTGTAATTCATATTTTCCTTTTACTTACATGAGTCATTTCGAAATTTAAGTTTTGTTTTTTTCTTAAAGATTTCATCAAAAAAGGCGTTCGAAAAACTTGTTTCGGACGCCTTTTTGGGATAAGTGCTCAGGAAAGAACCCAAATGCCAAAATTCGGGAAGACTCATTTTTGTTGAAAAATATTGGACAATTTATCTTAAGATACGGAGTTATACATCTCTACAGATAAAATGTAGATTTAGAGAATGTTGCTCATCAAGGATGAGGGTCAACCTATAAAGTTGATTATGTTTGTTTTGTAAATGTTAATTCAATACCGATAATTGTTTTTTTAGTACACATTTACGACGTCTCGATAGGTTGGCTTTTAAGTTATTACTTAAAACTAATGATTCTGTTTTTGAATCATACCCCAACAAATGGTCGCAGTTGATAATAAAGGTTTTGTGAATACGCTCAAAACTATAGTCCTTTAGCATATCTTCAAATAATTTGATTGTTCTGGCAAAAATAAATCGCTTGCCATCACTCAGATACACATGCGTGTAATTGCTATCTGCTTGAAGCATAACAATATCTTCAATAGCAATTTTAATTTTCTGGAATTTAAAGTCAAGGCTGCCTTGAGAGACGATGCAAAAATTTTCAAAACTCATAGCGAAATATATTTAAGTGTGTTTACATTAAGGACAGATAGTAGATAATAGAGGAAATCTTACTAAAGTTCAATTGTTAATATGTTTATAGTATTGTAAATCAATAGTTTGTGTGTTTGATGTTTTATGGTTTTAAGAGAAAAGTACAGTAACAAAGATATAAGTCAGTAAGTTAAGAAAATGATAAATTGTGTGAATGTCAGTTTTTAGTATGTGAAAGTCGCTTTAAAGTATGTCAAATGTGGTATCAAAGCGGTTTATCGAAATTTATTTATCACATTATATCTTCCACCTATTCTCCAAGGCTCGCTGATACCTTGTTACGCCTTGCAGCGATGGTATTAAAAGGAGCTTTTGAGGTTGATACTAAGTTGGTAAGCAAAATTAAATTTAAGTTGTGTGCTAACTTAATTCAAACTTTTTGTCTAATGTCTGGGGCTTACAGTCCAAAGCCGAGCACTTAAACCTATATTGTACGATAATTAATCGTGTTTGCACTGAAGCCATAAGCATTTTTCTCTAAGGATATTGCCAGACGACCTACCTCTTGGAGTTACCCCAAAGGCATTTATTACAGACTAAACCTGGTGCTTAGAATCATTAAGAGTATTTCGGAAAGACCTACAGACTTGAGGCATAATCCGTTTTCATTTTAGGCAATTGAGAATAACTTATTCGTTTTGTTTAACTCTTTCAATCACAAGAAATCTAATTCTTTTATTGATTGTCAATGGCGTTTGACAGAGTTATCTAAATATATGAAGTGGTAAAATATGACTATTAAAAGATGATATGATAAAAAGGTATGAAATTGAGACTTAAAGAGCTTTTGGTTTAGAAAAGATAAAAAGTTTTAAACAAAAAAACAAATAGTTAGTTGCTACAATATTTTGACAACGAGACGTTTATAGCCGAAGGTTGACTTGTCAATATCCGTTAAATTCATCAAAACTCTAAGGTTAATTGTTTACCTTCCATTTCATGCTCATTGCTAAGATTGGAGAGTGAAATTCCCAATAGCCGAATTCCTTTTGGACTTGGTAACACTTGGTCGAGTAATTCGAAGGCAATTCGTTCGAATAAATTGATATCAAAAATGGGGGATAGCGTTGTTCTGCTTCTTGTAATAATCTGAAAATCATTATATTTTACTTTGAGAGATAGCGTTCTTCCATAGATTTCGTTCTTGGTACAATATCTCCAAACATCCTGAATGAGGGGTTCTAGTCCTAGTTGTATCTCTGCCCGAGCTGTTAAATCTGTCATAAAAGTATTTTCAGAACCTACAGATTTTCGGATACGTTCTGGGTTTACAGCACGGTGGTCGATACCCCTTGCTATTTGGTAGTAGTATTTACCCATCTTTCCAAAATGCTTTACAAGAAAAGATTCATCAAATTGACGTAAATCTTTGCCCGTAAAAATTCCCATTTTATGCATTTTTTGTGCAGTAACTCTCCCAATACCATGAAAACGGTCGATTTCTAAAGTTTCAACAAACGTAAATCCTTGATTAGGTTTTATCACATACAGGCCATCAGGTTTGTTGAAATCCGAAGCTATTTTAGCTAAGAATTTATTGTAAGAAACTCCCGCAGATGCCGTCAACTGAGTTTTTTGTCTAATTTTTTCTTTTATTTCAATAGCAATCTGCGTAGCACTGTTTATACCTAGAAGGTTGTTTGTTACATCCAAGTAGGCTTCATCCAATGAGAGTGGTTCTATTAGTGGGGTATATTCAGCAAAAATTTCTCTAATTTGTTGCGAAACTGCCTTGTAACTTTCAAAGCGTGGTTTTACAAAAATTAGTTTAGGGCATTTTTGTGCTGCTATTTTTGAAGACATCGCCGACCGAACACCATATTTGCGAGCTTCATAACTTGCAGCAGCTACAACACCTCTTTCACTCGAACCACCAACAGCCACGGGTTTTCCTTTCAACGAAGGATTGTCCCTCTGTTCGACCGACGCATAAAAAGCATCCATATCAATATGTATGATTTTTCGAGTTTCCAAGTTTTATATAATGGATAATCTAGGTTTTGTTTTAGGCA
>NZ_JBMLSD010000402.1:0-3683 GCF_049240685.1 Flectobacillus sp. | reverse complement strand
ACAACTGGATAAAAGGTAAGCCTGATTTGATCAGAAACACTTTGCACATATAGCTGAGGGCATTTTGCTTAATGCTTAAGGCGGGTAAAACTAAAGTAAGTTTGCCCACTATCATATACAATAACTTTATGGCTAAAACTAAAACCTCCTTTTTTTGTCAAAATTGTGGACATCAAGCACCTAAATGGTTGGGGCGCTGTCCTTCATGTGGAGAATGGAATACCTTTGTAGAGGAGCTGATTCAGAAGGAAGAACCAAGCAAAGGCTCTTGGAAGTCGAGTACATCTTTGAAGGTAGCGGCCAAACCTAGAGCAATTCAAGAGATTAATTTTGAAGAACAACCTCGTATCAAAACCAAAGATCAAGAACTAAATCGTGTACTTGGTGGAGGAATTGTCTTAGGGTCGTTGATACTTATTGGTGGCGAGCCTGGCATTGGTAAATCTACGCTGATGCTACAAATCGCCCTGACGCTCAGCAATTACAGAGTACTATATGTTTCGGGTGAAGAATCCGAACAGCAAATCAAAATGCGAGCCGAGCGCTTGGCTCACAAAAGTGATAATTGCTACATTTTGACCGAAACTTCAACACAAAACATCTTTAAACAAATAGAGCAGTTTGAGCCAGATATTCTGATTATCGACTCGATTCAAACGCTCCAATCATCGTTTATCGAGGCTGGTGCTGGTAGTATCTCTCAGGTAAAAGAATGTGCCGCCGAGCTCATGAAGTATGCCAAAGAGTCGGGCACTCCTGTGTTTATGATTGGACATATTACAAAAGATGGTGGCCTGGCAGGCCCCAAAGTCTTGGAGCACATGGTAGATACCGTTTTGCAATTTGAAGGGGATAGACATTTAGCTTACAGAATTTTGCGAACAACCAAAAACCGATTTGGTAGCACCTCAGAGCTAGGTATTTATGAAATGTTAGAGTCTGGATTGAGAGAAGTGACCAACCCTTCCGAAATACTTATTTCACAGCGCGATGAAGATTTTTCGGGTATTACCATTGGTGCTATGTTGGAAGGAAACCGTCCACTACTCATTGAGATTCAATCTCTTGTATCTATTGCCACCTACGGAACACCGCAACGAAGTTCGACAGGCTTTGACGCCAAGCGCTTAAATATGATTTTGGCAGTTCTTGAAAAAAGAGGTGGATTCAGGTTAGGAAATCAAGACGTTTTCTTGAACATTGCTGGCGGCTTAAAAGTCGAAGACCCTGCCATAGATTTGGCTGTATGTACCTCTATTGTTTCCTCTTACGAAGATATTAGTATTCCAAATACCGTTTGCTTTGCAGCAGAAGTTGGTTTGGGAGGCGAGGTACGAGCAGTAAATAGAATAGAACAACGTATTGCTGAAGCCCAAAAATTAGGATTCAAAGAAATTTGGATTTCAAAATTTAATGCTAAAGGCCTCAATGTAGATGCCTTCGACATTAAGATTCGAATGGCCTCAAAATTAGAGGATGTATTTATTCAGATTTTAAGAAAGGTTTAAGCCTTGGGCTTTCGGCAATAGGCTTTGGGTAATTAGATTTAAGTTTTGTGTTGATGACACACAGCAAAGAGTGTAAAAATGTTTTAGTAACAATAGATATATTTTGCCAAATGCCCGAAGCCGAAAGCCCAAAATCATCATTTAGTGTTCATACTTATATAAATTATGTCGGTAAAAAAGTATCTTTCACCGATGTCTCGCTTTATAAATCATAATTTACCTCCATCAAAAATAGGCCTTGAGCTGGTACTGAGCGCCCAGCATTTTGGCGATTTTTATCGGTAATAATTTTTTCGAATCCTTCCAAACTCAATTTGCCGAGTCCAACCTCCAACAAAGTACCCACGATTGCTCGTACCATTCCTCTCAAAAAACGATTGGCTTTGATATGAAAAACTAATAAATCGGAGGATTCTTGCTTCCATTCGGCCTGCATTATAGTACAGTTAAAGGTTTTTACATCTGTATGTAACTTACTGAAACATTCAAAATCCTCATATTCAAATAAAATTTGTGCAGCCTCATTCATTTTATTGAGGTCGAGAGGCATTTCAAATTGATATGCCATGTTTTGATAAAATGGTGATTTTCGAGTCAAAATTCGATACTCGTATTTCCGATAGGTGGCCTCAAATCTACAATGATAATCTTCTGGTACTTCATATATCCTTTTAATAGTAATATTTTTAGATAAAATTTTATTTAAACGATACACCAATTGATTTATATCAGAAATTGGATTTTTGCGGTCAAACTGTGCCACTTGCGTATAGGCATGAACCCCTGCATCAGTACGTGAGCTACCCGTCAAACTTGTAGGTTCTTTGAGTAAAGTAGTCAACGCTTTTTCTATCTCCTCTTGAACCGTCAGGGCATTCGGCTGGATTTGCCAACCCGCATATTGAGTTCCTAAATAGGCACATTCTATAAAGTATCGCATATTCAAATAATGATATATTAATTTTACACTATTTATTGTTTAATAACCCAAAAATGGTCATCCACATACCAAATAATAATTTCCACAACTTTTGGGAAGGTACTGAATTGTACAATATATATATTTGTATCGAAAACTTATCTAATAGGTTAGTGATCAAATAATAGCAAGAAGCAATATGGCAAAGCTGCAAGGTTACTACCTTGCAGCTTTCTTTTTTGTCAAAATGTAACCTATTTAATTGCCTTCAAACAAAAAGCCGAAGAACAGCGCTCTTCAGCTTTATTCGTTTGGTAGTTGTTTCGGAATAATTGTACAAATCTAATTTTACTTTAAAAAAGTATGAGTTTGGTAAGTGATTTTTTATCAATCATTCATATTTTTTTGTGGACAAGCTCAGCCAAGTCTTGTGGAGTATCGATATCCCAAGTACCCAATTCAAAAGGAACGGTCAGTGTCGAATCTTGATAAAAAGGTAAAAAGCTTTTAGCGCCCTGATCACCAGTCAACATCAACAACTCATGTCTAATGTTGGGAGAAAATAGCATAGGAACTCCCATTTTGCCACCGTAGTCACAAGCAACTATGTCTGGATTTTTTTCTTGAAATACATGCACCATTTGCCAAAGTAATGAGGTACTGACCGCAGGCTGATCTGATAATAATATCATAATTGGGGCTTGTTTGTTTGTCAAAGAGCCAACGCCAGCCTTAATAGAAGAACCCATCCCATGCATCCAGTCGCCATTAATCACAACTTTCGGAAATAATCCTGCCTGATGCAAAGTCCATTCAATACCTTTGGCATGAGAGCCCAAAACCACAGTCACATTTGTACTAATCGAAAGGGCCTTGGTTACAATATGTTCAATCAAAGTTTTGCCCTGATATACTACTAATTGTTTTGGTTGCCCAAGCCGACTAGAGTTTCCTGCGGCAAGAATAATAATTTCAAGAGATTCCATAATACAGTTCCAATGGGGTTTTGTGCGCCTGCAAAACTACAAATTTCTTTAATTTTACAAGGCCGATTTTCGCAACAAATAGGCTGTTTGGGAAGAAATCTTCTAAATTCATCAGTACCACAGATAGATATTTTATTTGGGATGGGCTTTGATGTATCTACAGGCCTAATAAATTTGAAACATCTTTGCTCCTAAAGGGTTTTCCACAAAATAATCATGATTATACTTTGTCCAAGTCAAATGGCATTCGGCGAATGCGCTTACCTGTTG
>NZ_JBMLSD010000401.1:8435-12131 GCF_049240685.1 Flectobacillus sp. | reverse complement strand
CTCCCCAATGACCACTTTGTGCCTCTTTGCCTCACCCCTCTACCTAAAATACGTCACTGCCTTGGTATATCCAGCCATTACGCCGAAGCCTCCTTTGATGTTGGAGTATAGCATTACAGGTTCTGAAAATGGATTTTCGTCGGCTTGTTTGGCTATCTCGTAGTCCTTGTGAAATTTATAAAAATGAATATCTGTATTGAGAACTTGCACTTGCCAAATATACAGACGGTCTTTCGCAGGAGAGTTGGGTTTAGTTAACAAAAGCGATTCCTGAGTTCCTACTGTCAAACCATCTTTTTCTACATCATCAATACCATGAAGATATCGCTCATTGTTTATTTCTGCTGTTTTTTTAGTCAAATCTTGTAGCTCCGAAATGGTATACACTGCATAATAATTAACCTGATTAGGAATATCTTTCCACGAAATCAGATAGCTTGTATTCATATTTGAGGGATTGCCCGAAACCAACTGGTAAGCAATACTGGTCGTATCCACTACGCCTGTCGGAATCGTGCAATTGGCTTCTACTTTTTTACCATCAAAGGTGCTTACATTCAAGTAATAAGTCTTGCCTGATTCTACTTTAAAGTTTTTGGAGCTGATTTTAAAAACACCTGTTAAAAATGAGTCTGGAATAAGTTTTACTGTCTGCGTACCATTGCTTAGGGTAACCGTCGATTTCGATACGTTTTGTTCCCATGTAGCATAAGGATTATTTCCAGCGGCTGGTCGGGTATGATATAGCGTTACTGTATGGATGGTGTCTTGTGGACTCAAAAAGGCAGTCACAATGGGGGCATCACTACTCGGAATCACACCCGTTTCTTCTACTGTCAGAAAGTCTCCATTACAAGCCCAACAAAATAGGAGCATTGTGCAGATAGATAAAAGCTGTTTTTTCATAAAATCATTGGAAATTTATAGGAAGGGTTTTCTCTTAAAACTTAAAGCTGTAAGTAATGGATGGCACAATCGGAAACAGCCCTTTTCTGTATAATTTACTATCTCCCAGTTGTCGTGTGGATGCATCATACACTTGATTAATTTGATAGTAAAAAGGGTTCACGCGATTGTAGGCGTTATACACCCCAATTTCCCAAGCTCTTTCTCCATGTTTTTTCTTTTTGCTAAACTTCATCGCTAAATCTAGTCGATGATACGCTGCCGCCTGAAAAGCATTTTGACTATCATACAGCGAAATTTGTGAAGTAATACCAGTATGATCCAAACCATTAAAGTTGCCTTCTGCAATAGGTACACTCAAATGATTTCCTGAGCCATATACCCACGTTGCCGAGACGGTGACCATTGGTTTTAGTTGATAAATCCCCACAATCGAAATGTCATGACGACGGTCGTAGCGGGGCAAAAACTCTTTTCCGTCATTCAGTTCTGCAAATTGGTGTGTTACTTTCGACAAAGTGTAAGCAATCCAACCTGTGAGTCTACCTGTTTTTCGTTGTAACATCAATTCTAACCCATAAGCTTTTCCTTGTCCCGAAGTCACATTCTCTTGCCAATCTATCGAATTGATTTTTTGAGGGTCAGGTCCTACGTCTAGCAACAAGAAACTAGCACCTTGTTTGTAACCAATGATGTTGTTCATTTGCTTGAAATATCCCTCAATACTTAAAGAAAAGTTCTTTTCGGAAAAGTCTTTTACATATCCTAACGCCACTTGCTGTGAAGTTTGTGGAGGAACTCGGTCTGTTGCCGAAACCCATAAATCTGTTGGCAAACCAAGTCCTGAGTTGGATAATAAATGAATGTATTGATTCATCCGAGCAAAAGAAGCCTTAATTGCAGCATCATTTGGTAACTTGTAGGCCACCGAAAATCTTGGTTCAAGATTCAAATAGTTTTTCTGGTTTACTGAAAAATGACTCAATCTTAGACCCGCATTTATACTGATTTTTTCAGTAATTCTCCATAAATCCTCCACATAAACTGCCGATTCTAAGGCGTTGATTTGAGTGCTTTGCACCGAAGATGTATCCACTCTTGTATCTTTCAGGACGAGTGCTTTCGGTGAAAAACGATGTGCAGTTAACAAAAAACCAGCTTTGATACTATGCTGATAACTCGGTAAATAGTCAAAATCGGTTTTTAAAGAAAAGTCTCTAATACCTGATTCATATTGGTAAGAAAAAAGTCCTTTGTTGGATTCTTCAGTATTAAAAACTTTAAAGTCAAAATTGGTAAAAATAAGAGATGTATTGCTAAATAATTTTTCGTTGAAAAGGTGATTCCAACGTAGGGTAGTGGTAGTATTGCCCCAATTAAAGCCATTATCATTTTGGGTGGCATAATTGTAATTTTGTTCTTTTGAACTAAAGGCATCTCGACCTAAATATCCGCTCAGGTAAAGTTTGTCTCGACTGCCAAGGTCATAGTTTACCTTCATATTGAGGTCATAGAAATACATATTTGGAAATTCGCCTCCACTGATAGGTCGCAATAGCGCATCGGCGTAGGTGCGTCGGGCGGCAATCAAAAACGAGGCTTTTTCTTTCTTGAGGGGACCTTCCAAGGTCAAACGACTCGACAATAAGCCAATGCCAAATTCGCCTGCAAGTTTTTCTTTATTCCCTTCTTTCATTTGCATATCAATAACCGAAGAAAGTCGTCCGCCATATCGTGCTGGAAAACCGCCTTTGGTCATCTCAATGCTCTTGAGGGCATCTCCGTTAAATACCGAGAAAAAGCCAAACAAATGGTTGGCATTATAGACCGTAGCGTCATCCAAAATCAATAAGTTTTGGTCGGGGCCGCCACCACGTACATACAAGCCTGTAGAGCCTTCACGTCCTTTTTGTATCCCTGGAAATAGCTGTAGGGTTTTCAACACGTCTTTTTCTCCCAAAAATGCAGGTACTGCTTTTACTTGCGTGACAGGTAAAGAAATGAGGCTCATTTGGGTTTGCTCACTCAATTTTTCTTGTTGAGAGCTATTGACTTTAACCTCCTCCAAAATCACATTTTTGACATTTAGCTCAACCGTAATTTGTTGGCTTTTTTGAGCACTGATGCGGATTGTGTTGACTTGGTATCCTACCTGAGAAATTTCCAAATCAAGTTGTTCCTTTGCGGGAATTGTCAAGGAAAAAAAACCGTAAGCATTGGCAGAGGTTCCGATATTGAGGGCAGGAACTCTCACCGAAACATAAGGCAATATCTCTTGACTTCCTTTTTCACGAACAAAACCACTGATGGTAATTTTTTGTGCAAACAAAGTACAGGAGCAAAGCGTAAATAGCAACAGGAGGTAGACTTTTCTCATAAGGATTATTTATACAATTGAATTTTTATTTTGGGGCCTTTATAGTCTGGTACACTTACTTCAGGCCCTTCAAGTAGCATATTGTTTCCATTACGTGTAATGTTATAAGCTCCCACTAAATTGATGAATTTAGGAATACTGGACATTATACTAATAAAAGTTTGATTTTTAGCAGCATTGGCGTTGTATACGATACTAACCACTTCATTATTTACTAATTTGTAAAAGCCTGAGCATTCTCTAATGCTTCCAGTAAGTTGACAATTATCAAGTTGCAAAACACCTGATGGGTATTTTCCTACTGAATCTATTACCGTGTAAGGATAGGAATAATACGTGATTTGATCGACTTTCCATGTACCAGAAATATTGTTGAGGAGTTCTTGGTTGGCATCTTTGCAAGATAATAAGCT
>NZ_JBMLSD010000401.1:4267-8335 GCF_049240685.1 Flectobacillus sp. | reverse complement strand
GCGTCAAAGACCTAAAGATATCAATTAGACAAATTGAATTCTCTGTTTTTTTGCGAATCTTTATGCGTATTTGAATAAAATTTATTTTTATATTTACACAATACTAAAACGTTTATTGTATTTTTTATGCGTAAGTAACCTATTATTTTACTTTATCGTCTAGTTTCTAAATCTTACCATGTATGTTCAACCTAAAAAAACTTCGTCAAACTCGCCTAGCTCTTGGCCTCAAACAAAGTTACATTTCACACCTGACAGGCATTCCACAATCTACAATTTCGCGTATAGAGAAAGGTGAACGAAGCCCAACTATCGATGAGGTTAATAAATTGATTAGGGTCTTAAATATTCATCCTGCGGACCTTATTGAATAAAATAGGAAATCATTGTTAATTTTGCCTCTCAACCAAAATATATGCAATGATTAACTACCATAATAAAAAGTTTGCACCCATTAGCAATACCGAAAATGGAGAAACTTCCGCAGAAACTATTTTTTATTACCATCAAGAGGGAAATATATTGACCTCAGAATATGCTGGAGGAAAAATAACCAAAGGGCATTTGATTGGACTGGTCGACGAATCAGGGAAAATCGATATGCGTTATCATCAAGTCAATAATTTGGGTGAGCTGATGACGGGAAAATGTATCTCTACTCCAGAAATATTACCTGATGGACGGATACGATTATACGAGGTTTGGGAATGGACTTCTGGAGACTGCTCCAAAGGTGAGTCAATAATTGAAGAGTTACCATAATCAAGTAATAAATTGCCAAATATAAGATTTGAAGCAGGCTTGTCGTTAGAAACTCAACCAGACTTACCGAATGTTAAAATACCATGCACTTGTGGTGGAATTACGCTTGGTGAAATTGGGGAATTTTGTAAATTGCTTTAAGAAAAATTTACCCAGATTAAATCCTTACCAATCTCATGAAAACGACTACCACATCCATTTATGCCAAGCTCTTATTGTTAGCAATACTTCCAATTTTATTAGATTCTTGCGCACTTTTTCGTAAAAAAGAAGCTACTAAAACCACGACTACCACCAAGAGACCTACAAGTCCGAGCAGACCTGTGGTAATTTCATCAAAAGAAGTCAGGAGGTTAATTGACGCATCAAGGCAGTATTTGGGAGTTCCGTATCGTCCAGGTGGTATTGATTCGAAAGGGATGGATTGTTCGGGGTTGTTGTTTGCCACTTTCAAAGAAATGGGCGTAAATATTCCAAGAAGGGCTGTTCAGCAATCAGGCTATGGAAAAGAAGTGAAAGATTTGGACGAGTTGCGACCGGGTGATTTAGTATTTTTTGTAACCAATAAAGGAAATGTTGCAGAAGTAAATCATTCTGGGATGATTACCGAAATTCGTGGGCCCAAAGAAATCTATTTTATTCATGCATCAACCTCAAAAGGCGTTCGCGAAGATAACCTTATTTCTGCCTATTGGATGGGGTGCTATGCCACCGCCAGAAGACCCTTCTGATTTGAGATTGCGGATGTTGGATTGTAGAATATAAATTAACCCAAAACGTCATCACAAGTTCAAGACTAGGTCTTGGACTTATTTTTTTACAGTTTTAAACTGAAATATAGTATTTCAAATTTTCAAATCCCCAAATTTTCAAATTCAAACAAATCTTCAATTTAAAAATGTCTGCTCCCTTAGAAGTTTGGATGCGAGGACCTATTGATGGTGTCCCTGCTTTATTACAACCCGCAGCCCATGCTGTGTTACAAGTTCAGGAAGAATTACATGAATTGTTGAAAGACTTTTCTGATGATTTACTTTGGGAAAAACCTCATGGTGTAGCATCGGTTGGTTTTCATTTACAACACCTTTCAGGGGTTTTGGATAGATTACAAACCTATGCCGAAGGCAATACTTTATCCCCAGAGCAATTTGATTTATTAAGTCTTGAAAAAGTAGCTCCGCAAGAAAATCAAACAGTTGCTACCTTTCTAGCTCGATTTGATTTACAAGTAGAAAAATATATATCCTATCTCAAACAGCTTTCCGAAGCAGACTTATTACAACCCAGAGGTATCGGTCGCAAACAAATTCCTACGAATATAATAGGTCTGATTTTCCACGCAGCTGAGCATACCACTCGTCATTTTGGTCAATTGTATGTGACTGCCAAACAGTTGGTATAAGCGTAACAGGCAATAGGCGTTAGGCGCTAAGCATTCACTAGTTCAAGACTTAGTCTTGGACTTTTTTTATTACAGTTTGAAACTGTAATCATAATTATGGTTAAATGAAATTGTATAAGTATTTGAAATTCAATTATTTATGATTATCTACGAAAATTTTCGTAGATAAATTTGCAATTACGAATCTTTTCGTAGTATCTTTGTTACGAAATATTTCGTAGTAAACTTTTTTATCATGATAAAGCCAACAGAATCAGAATTAGAAATTTTACAAGTACTATGGGCGCTAGGCCAAGCGACTGTAAGACAAGTGAACGACGAACTCAACAAAAAGCGAGAGATAGGATATACCACCACGCTCAAACTGATGCAAATTATGTTTGAGAAAAAGCTGGTCACACGTACTGAAGAAGGTCGTTATCATTTATATCAAGCAGCAGTTAGCGAAGATGAAACCCAACAACAGCTACTTGATATTTTCGTGGATACTGCTTTCAAAGGTTCAGCGATGAAGCTAGTGATGCAAGCTTTAGGAAATCATCAATCTTCGGCAGAAGAGCTCGACGAAATCAAGAAACTCATTGCACAACTTGAACAAAACAATTAGCCATGCAATACTTTGAATCTCCTTTGTCACCACAAACGATTTATGCCTTGGCATGGACCTTGGTGCATTCGCTATGGCAGCTAAGCCTATTCTTTTTTCTTTATAAATTCATTGGTTCTTTCTTTCGCCAAAATGCTTCTCTGCGTTATTGGACTGGAATTGGTGTATTGTTGGTGCAATTTTTGGTTTCTGGTATCACTTTTTGGAAAAATTATCCTAAGGAGGCTTCTACAAAAGCGATGGCTTTCTCGGTACAAAATTCTTCCATCTCTCATACTCTTTCAACCTCTGAACCTATCAATCAAGCGCCATTAGCTTTGAATTCTGTATGGGAGCAAACGGCTATTTGGCTTAATTTACATCTCGATTGGCTGGTAATGTTGTGGATTCTTGGCATGTCCATTATGACCATAAGACTCATTGGAGGCTATTTTTATGTGCAAAAATTGCGCTGGCAATGTACAAATCTGGTAGAAACCGACACTGAAAACCTCTTTAAACAACTTCTTAATCAATTTGATATTTCTCGAACCGTCGAAATACGTGAATCTCAGTTAATAGAATCACCACTTACGATAGGTTATTTGAAACCATTGGTACTTGTACCGATTGGGCTTCTAACAGGTTTGAGTCAGGGAGAAATTAAAGCGATTTTTGCACATGAATTAGCGCACATCAAGCGCCACGATTATCTTATCAATATTATCCAGTCAATGATCGAGATTCTATTTTTCTATCATCCTTTGGTTTGGGTTATTGGTGAATCTATTCGCCAAGACCGTGAAGACTGTTGCGATGATTGGGCGTTGGAGATTTGTCAAAATAAATTGTATTTGGCAAAAGCCCTGACGTTTGTAGAAACCTTTAGACAACAATCAAAAACATCATTGACTATGGCTTTTTCAGGCAATAAACCTCAATTATTGGGTCGCATCCAACGTATTTTGGGTGTGCAACAAAAAGAAACTACCAACCCAGTGGGTATCATTAGTTCGGTAGTTGTGTTAGCGTTAGCATTTTGCTGTCTCAATTTTACGCAAGTAAAAGCTCAGGCAAGCAAATTATTTAACAAGTCGATACAAACCTTAGCTCAGACTTCTAAAGAAATTCTTTCTTCAGAAAATGAAACGTCTACGAATATCGAAGATAGCAAGCGTATCTCTCCTGCGGTAGAAGAACCAGAAGAAAATAAATTATCTCAACTGTTTACGATTCAGAATGATTATAGTGATCCTGATAGTTTAAAAGTAGCGATGCACGAGCAAGAAATTGAGAAGTTACAAAAGAAAATGGATCC
>NZ_JBMLSD010000401.1:0-4167 GCF_049240685.1 Flectobacillus sp. | reverse complement strand
GAAATTGAGAAAAAGATGGAAAAGGCTTCTAAAGAAATGGAATTAATGTCCAGCAAAATGGAAATCCATTCTGCTCCGATGGATAGTCTTGGAAAAGAAATGGAAAAACTTTCAAAGCCTATTGAGGATATTGGTAAAGAAATTGAAGTACATGCAAAGGCTATCGAGGAAATAGATCCAGAGGGTAAATATTGGACTAAAAATAGACATTATGGTTCAGGCTATCGCTTGCCAAAGCCTCCTAAACCTCCAAAGGCACCGAAAGCTCCAAGTACATCTTCGGCACCAAAACCACCGAAGCCCCCAAAAGCTCCAAGTGCTGCTTCTGCCCCGAGTTTGCCACCGCCACCAACGCCACCAGTGGCACCAGCAAAGTCGGATAAGACTCAGGACAATAATTGGTAGGTAAGGTTTTTAGGCGTTATTTTAAATTTAATGAATTAATTTTTGCCGTAGAGACGCAAGCATTGCGTCTCTACTTTTGGAAAAAAGATTTTTATAAATAATTCATCACAAATAACCCTGTTTTAGTTTTTTCTTCCAAACAATGCCAGCACACCAATCGTAAGCATAATCATGAAACTCCCTAGCATATCAATTTTTCCGAAAGGAGTATTCAACCAGAAAATAGCCATCACCGTAGAAGATAGTGGCTCGGCACAGGCGAGCAAACTACTGGTTTGTGCTCCAACAATAGTTACAGCTTTCAAAAAAGCATAAAATGCCGCCAAACTCCCTAACAGTAAAATAAAGCCTGTGTAGGCAAAAGACTGCGAATCCCAAGTTCCCGAAACCTTCCAAGGAGCAAATACACAACTAAAAATAACTCCTCCTACAAACATTGCCCAACCAATTACCGTGGTTACTTCGTAGCGATTCATCAATCCAACGGGTAATAGACTATAAATTGCCAAAGCAACTGCGGAGGCAATTCCCCAAAGAAGTCCTTCGGTAGAGATGGCTAAACTGCCAAATTTGCCATGTGTAACCAATAAAAATGTGCCTGTAAGAGCCAAAATAATCGCCACAAATTCGATGAAATTGGGTAATCTTCTTTGTTTAAAAGCCATGTAAATCGCTATAAAGACTGGTCCCATATATTGTAAAACGGTAGCAGTGGCAGCATTCGACTTATGAATTGCTTCAAAATACGTGTATTGCACTGCCACCATTCCGAGCACACTAAATGCCAGAAGTAATAGGGTATCGCGTTTATTTCTCCATATTTTCCACAAATCTAAGCCACGAAAAAGGGCAATCATCAATAAAATACTACCCGCCACCAACAAACGTAACGTTACGAGCCAACCGGGATTAATACCTCGTTGACTAAATAAAAACTGTCCAAATGTTCCTGAAACGCCCCATGTGATGGCGGCAAAAATGGCTAATCCAAACCCTGCTATTCTTTGCTGACTATTCATAATGTAAGATTTGTCTGTTGACAAAAGTATTTTGAGGTCGCAAAATTAGAGTTATCTAGTGGTTTATACTTAATAGTTTTAGAAAAATCCAAAAACAAACTCCAATAGTAATATTTCAGATTAAAATTAGCGATAAATAAACTTAATCGACTGTATTTCAAGGGGATAATTTTATGAGTAGGGCGGGTTTCTGATTACTGGACAAAATTGAAGTTCCTAGTTCAAGACTTAGTCTTGGACTTACTTTTTTAAACAGTTTTAAACTGTTTTTCAAAATTCAGTGAAAAAGGACAAAGGACAACTCCTCACTCAAAACTCCCAACTCAACACTCATCGCAGTTCCATGCCGAGTACTAAGCTCCACATGAGTACAAAACTGATAATCATCGAAATATTGACCAGAAGACCAGCGATTTTAGAGTCATATCCTAGTTCATCTGCAAATGGGAGTAGAGTCATCCCTACGGGTAGAATCATACAGATTAGAACTATACTTTTGTAGAGCGGTTCAAAAGGAAGAAAGTAGTAAAGAAAAAATCCAAGCGATAAACCAACCGCATAACGAATCACTAATACACTGGCAATTTTTTTGAATATCTCTGGCTTTAGCTCTATACTTAGGTAAATACCCATAATTAGTAAGACTAATACTTTATTGCCTTTAGCCAAAATATCGATAATATTTACCAAAATATCAGGCAGTGGTAGTTTAGTAAGATTTACAACCAAACCCAACAACATCGCTTGGAAGGGTAGGAGCGTAAAGATTTTAAGAAAAGCCTGTTTGAGTTTCTCTCTTTTTCTAAGGGCTTGAGCTTCGTTGGTTTCCGCAAAAATGACTCCTGTGCCATAAACCATACAAAAAACCACAATTGAATTTCCCATATCAAATAGGGCTGCAAAGACCATTCCCGCTGGCCCCCAAATGCCTTCAATCAATGGAAATGCAAATAGTCCTAAATTAAATCCACCACTTGCCATGGTCAACAATCCCCGAAGTCGCTTGGTTTGATTTTTGAAAAGTAAACCAGCAATTGTCATCGAAATAGCACTGAAACTGATACAAAAAAGAGGAAGCAACAACAAATCAGCCTCGATTTTTACACGCATAATTGTGACAAAAACCAAAGCTGGAAAAGTGGTATGCACCAAAAGTTTGGTAATAATTTTACCCTCTTTCTCCGTAACAATGCCTTTATATTTGAGGAAAAAGCCAAGACCAATAATAGATAAAGCAGTTATAAAAACAGCATTAGTAGGATTCATGTTGAAGGGGATATATGTCTTTTATGCTAAAAAGACGCAAAAGTAATGGATTTACTGTTAAAATTCCTGCTTCGAGAAATCTCTAAGATGATGACTAAAGGTATTTACAGAATACTTGTATGAAATGTCTTCATTAGCAGTCACTTTTTCTCAAAACAAATTTAACAAGGTCTTAATGCGAAAGCTATCTTGAAATTATGTAATTTTGCGCCAATATTTTCATTCATAACTCAATCATTTACATTTACATTAAGGAATGGGCAAGAAAGTTTTAATCATTGGTGCTGGTGGTGTAGGAAATGTGGTAGCGAAAAAATGTGCCATGAATCCCGACGTGTTTTCGGAGGTCGTATTGGCGAGCCGTACCAAGAGTAAATGCGATGCCATCGCAGAAGAATGTGCTAAAATAGGTTTGCCAACGCCTGTACAAACTGCACAGGTAGACGCTGACAACGTACCAGAATTGGTTGCACTTATCAACGAAGTGAAGCCTTGGATGGTCATCAACGTGGCATTGCCATACCAAGATTTGACCATTATGGATGCTTGTCTTGAGACAGGTGTACACTATATGGATACTGCTAATTATGAGCCAAAAGACGTAGCTAAGTTTGAATACTCTTGGCAATGGGCTTATAAAGAGCGTTTCGAACAAGCTGGTTTGATGGCCTTGTTGGGTTGTGGTTTCGACCCAGGTGTAACGCAAGTGTACACGGCTTATGCCAACAAGCATCATTTCGACGAAATGCACTACTTGGATATCATCGACTGTAATGCTGGTGACCACGGTAAAGCTTTTGCTACTAACTTCAACCCTGAAATTAACATCCGTGAGATTACTCAAAACGGTCGTTATTGGGAAAATGGTGAGTGGGTAGAAATTCCACCTATGTCTATTCACAAGGCAATCGACTATCCTGGAATTGGTCCAAAAGAATCGTATGTATTGTACCATGAGGAGTTGGAATCTTTGGTGAAAAACTTCCCAACCATTAAACGCGCTCGTTTCTGGATGACTTTCGGCCAGCAATATTTGACTCACTTGAACGTACTTCAAAATGTAGGGATGACTTCAATCGAGCCTATCAAATTTAAAGGTATTGATATTGTACCTTTAGAGTTCTTGAAAGCGGTATTGCCAGAGCCTGGCACTTTAGGAGAAAACTATACTGGAGAAACTTCTATCGGTTGCCAAATCAAAGGTATCAAAGATGGTAAAGATAGAACTTACTATGTTTGGAACAACTGTAAGCACCAAGACTGCTGGAGCGAGGTTCAAGCGCAAGGAGTAAGCTATACAACAGGTGTACCTGCTATGCTTGGGGCTATGATGATGATTACAGGCGAATGGTTCAAGCCAGGCGTTTGGAACTGCGAGGAAATGAATCCAGATCCATTTATGGCTATGTTGAACGTTCACGGTTTACCTTGGAACGAATTGGTTGACATCGAGCTTCCACACGAATATTAGAAATTA
>NZ_JBMLSD010000400.1:0-2722 GCF_049240685.1 Flectobacillus sp. | reverse complement strand
AAACAGACAGATTATGTATATTTTTAAACTGTACTAAAAATGGGAAGCCGACATACCCTATTCCTTAATCAACACTAAATCATACTTGTGAGTATAGAAATCTGCTTCAAAATGAATAGTTAGTTTCCTTCCATCAAGAGCGATTGTTCCAATACATTTCCTTTGGTTATTTCCATCCAGTGAGGCGTTAGTCTCATTTATGAGAAACTTAGAAGTTGATTCAGCTTTGATACTTGTGAATTTGAAAATATCACTAATTATATCGCTGTAGTATCTACCATTAAGATAAGTTCCATACTGTATTAGTTCCGCACTAACTGTATTCTTATCTACTTTAACAACTTTAAGCTTTGCAGATCGTGTATTGACCGTGGATAGATAACAACAAGTATAATTTAGACTTCCAGAATAGCTACCAATTAGCAAGGCACTTGGTTCTATAACCTTTGATACCTTAATTGTTTTGGTGTCACTGGCAGTCCCTCCAGCACCCTTTCCAGTAAGTTTCACAGAAAACTCCTTGTTATCCTCAAATTGAACAGTAGGATTTACCTCTGTTGATGTTTTCCCATTGCCAAAACTCCATTCATAAGAATCAGCTCCAGTCGATTTGTTGTTAAAAGATACAAAGCCATTATCTTTCTCAATGTAATCAAAACTAATCATTACAGGGGCTGGTATAGATGATATTTTAATAGACTTTGGCTTGGTATTCTGACCTCCAGCACCTTTGGCAGTTAAATTTACAACATACTCCTTATTAGCATCATACTGAAAGCTTGGGTTCTTTTCGTTCGAACGTTGACCATTGCCGAAATCCCATTCGTAGGTCTCAGCTCCTGATGATTTATTGGTAAATAGAACTAACCCTTTTTCTTTTTCAACAAACTCAAAGTCTGCAATTACGGGTTC
Organism: Flectobacillus sp.; assembly: GCF_049240685.1. Lineage (NCBI taxonomy): Bacteria > Pseudomonadati > Bacteroidota > Cytophagia > Cytophagales > Flectobacillaceae > Flectobacillus > Flectobacillus sp. The sequence goes on along the minus strand of NZ_JBMLSD010000400.1, from coordinate 1,810 downwards.
CTCTTTTGAACATGATATGAACAATAATAGTACACTGATTAATGGGCAAAAAAATCTCATTTTGAATAAAATTAGGATTGAACGTTTAATAATAATTTGTAATGTGTAATAATTTGAAACCTTCAAGCTCATGAGATGAAATAAGGGGTTAAGTGCATGAATAATTGTAGATACATTAATTTTTTCATTTTTTACGGTGTTTGAATTTTAGAAAGCAAAAGTAATTGATATAATCCAAATTAATTAAGCACTTTCGCAATTTTTACGGCATGGGCAACATCCTCCATGTCAAGGTTTACATAATACTTTTTAGTATCAGCTTTGTTGTGTCCCAACATTTTGGATACGAACTTATCTGCTATGTCTGTTTTTTTATACCAATATTGTCCAAAAGTCCTTCGTGCAATTTTAGTCGAAAGGCTTATTTTGAAGCCCAATATCTTTCCTATAAGCTTTAACTCTTCATTTATGGTAGTTAAATGTAGAACAGGTATTTTCTCAACGCTGCCATACTTCTCAATGAGGATCAGGGCTTTGTCATTCATTACAACAGTGTAATCTATTTTAGTCTTAGACCTTTTTCCTCCCAACATAGTCAATTCACTGTCCAATTTGTGAATCTGTGCCTCACTCAAACCAGTTGTATCAACATGGCTCTGGCCAGTGTAGCACATCCAAAGAAAGCTATCTATTACTTTTTGATATTTTTCAGAAACAAATGGCGAGAGCTTTTCCAGTGATTTTACCTCGTCTTGGGTCAGGTGCGAATAATCCTGGGATACATCGTTGGTGTTAACTTTGTATTTTAGCTCTTTGCTATTCAGCACTTGTGTATCCACGCCAAAACTTATGACCTTCTTAATAAATGTGATTATTTTTTTGATGGAAGTAGATTTCATTTTTGATCCATGTGAGTGAGATTTAGGCACATGAATGGTCTTAAAATATATTTCTAACTTCCTAAGAAAATCTGTATTAATCTGACTAGCAAGAATTGTCGTTTGCTCCGAATAGACTAAGTACTCTTTGATATTCTCAGCTGTTGATTTATGACTCTTGATGGTATTATGAGTTAAGTGTATTGTGTATTCAGCGAGGGTCTTCTCAATTAGGGCTAAAAAAGTAATGGGTTTAATAACAGGGTTTCTGAACTGCTGAACAATATCATCTGGAGAATAGGGTATTCTCTCATACTCAAAGCTCATTTTTATAGTTTCAAACTTCTTTCTAATATTAGCTAAGCGATTATTATAAAACTCAAGACTTGTTTTATCCAATTGCCCATCCTTACTTATACATACCTGATAATCAGTATCTAAGGTATCCGCAGGCACCTGTACACCAGATGCAATCCAGACGGTTTTGTATCCTTCTAGTAAAATTCCTACCTTAAGATTGACCAATCCTTTTGAATTTGGCTTTTTGCCATCTTCGCAAAATCTGATTTCCATAACCTGAAAGTTATAGTGTATATTCATGTTTTAGATGTATTTGTCTCACGGAAAAATTTTTGAGTGATGAGACATACCCGCTTCATGAAAACACATGAAAAAAAAACAAATTTGGAGAATGGAGGGGGTCTTTGGAGAATAAACAAGTGCAAAATGGAGAATAGAAAAATAACATGTTCCAAAACAGGAATTATGCTCCATTTAATCATCTGTTTATCAAAATACTTAGGTGTAAAATCAAAAAAAAGTACCCCTCGACTACGAAAGGTACTACATGGTCAAATTTTATAGAAGGAATACTTCTTTGTAGTCCGTACGGGAATCGAACCCGTGTTTCATCCGTGAAAGGGACGTGTCCT
>NZ_JBMLSD010000399.1:53199-81275 GCF_049240685.1 Flectobacillus sp. | reverse complement strand
GTGTATCGGGTAACCCACAAGCCGAAAATATTGCCAAAGGCTTTGAAAAACTCTGGAATTCGGATAAACTCAGTGGCGCTCAAAAAGCAAAAATTGCTAGTGTATCAAATTTTATGGTTAAAAAAGGATATAAACCACCTCATTTTTCAAACCTTTTTGATGTGCTGGTTGTAGGTACCAATATCAACCAGTTAACGGGGGCTAATGTCGATACCTTTCTTGAAACACTACGCAAATCGGCAGAGAGCAACGATACCAAAACAACTTTACGTTTAATCGAAATTACTAAATTGCTATTTGGTAGTAAAGCGCTTTATTATACCAACTACAATCGTTTATATGCCTTGGATGGCAATATAAGTTTTCAGTTTAACGACCAAAAAGTAGAGCTTACAAGCAATACCACTACTTCGCAAGGCAACAACAATGCTGCGACGACTGTTCCTTCAACTAACGACGGCTGGGATGATGCTCCACCTACACCAAACAACAGTGGCGCGGCTCCTACTCCTGTCGAAGAAACTGCGCCTTTATTTATCAATGCCGGTCCAGCAATTGTTTTCAAAAACATGAATTTATCCATTGTAACAGCAAGTGATTCGGCAACCTTAGCGGGTACCAATGCAACACTGGGTATCAAAGATGGCGTATTGCTTGGTACTGGCGGAAAATTTACATGGGAGACCGTAGGCCTGCCGCAAGCGTATGCGGTATTGGATAATTACAGTATGGATATTCGTAATCCACGACTAAAAGCAGAGTCTTCGACCTTGACCTATACCGACAAACTCGCAAACCCCATCAAAGGAGTTTTTGAGTTTCAGAGTAAAAAACGTCCCAAAAATGTGGTGTCAACCTTTCCTCGTTTTATGTCTTTTAAGAATGACGCTGTGCTAAAAAAATCTGCTGATTTTGAGTACAAGGGAGGTTTTGCATTATCGGGTAATACCGTATTGAGCTCGTCTATTCAAGAAAAATATACCACAATCGTTGTAAAAAAAGATGGGAAAGTGGCATTCAAAATTTCGGGTAGGAAGTTTACTGTAGGAGATTCCTTAATTACCTCACCTGCGGCTACATTTACTGGGTATTTTGCCGAAAAGGATTCTATTTATCATCCTTCTGGCAAATTAATTTATGATCGTTTGCAACAAAACTTGCGTTTGAGCAAAGTAGACGATGGCGGATTTAAGGAGGCAAGCTATACCGATAGTTATCACAAACTTGAGATTACAGCAGATGCAATGCGATGGAGTTTGCGAGATCATAAAGTGGATTTCTATATTCTTGTGGCCAAAAATGTTGTTCCTGCCTTATTTGAATCTTTTGATTATTTTAATCCAGAACGTTTCAACAAAATTTCAGAAACATTCAGTTTTAACCCATTGGTGGTAGTAAATAATTATGCCAAAAAAAATAATCTTACTACTGTCAAGTTGTCAGAATTGGCCAAAGCCTACAACAAAGACTTAGCTACGCTAAAGCCTGTATTCTTGGCTATGATGCAAAAGGGATACTTTGAGTATGACCCAGAGGTAGAAACGATAAAACTTTCGAGAAAAGGAAGTCATTATTTGTCTGTTCAAACCACCAAACGAGATTATGATAATTTGTTGATTCCTTCGCTTTATGCAACAAGTAGTAAGGATACTACCGCAAATGCCACTTTGAGTTTGAAAGATAATCAGTTGATTATTAGAGGTGTAAAGCAGTTTTATCTGTCAGATTCGCTAAATGTGTATATGGCTCCTTATGACAACCTCATCAAAGTAAATAAAGACCGAAACTTTGGAATTAGTGGTGAGTTGAAAACAGGTAACTTTAGATTTAGAGGAAAAGATTTATCATTTAATTATGGTGAATTTAGTGTCAAACTAAACAAAATTGACTCTATTACTTTTATTCCTCAAAAAGAACTTGCCAAGCGCGGTAGAACCGAAATCGGTGGAGATTTGAAGTATGAGTCTGGCACAATTTATATTAATAAGCCTGATAATAAATCTGGTCGTCAGCGATTGGCCGAATACCCTCGTTTGGTAGTTCCTACGGGCGTTACGGCCTATTTTGACCATGCATACCGTGGACAAATGGCCTACAACAAAAAAGTATATTTCAAGGTGCCAAGCATCGATTTTGATAGTTTAAACATCAAGGATATTGATTTTGTAGGAACTTTCTATTCAGATGGGATTTTCCCTCCTTTCAAAGAAACCCTTATTTCAATGCCAGATAATACACTCGGTTTTAGTCATAAGGTGCCCGAAGGAAAATATAGCCTTTATAGTAGTAAAAGTTTTATCAAATTTGAAGAACCATTGGTGATGGACAAGCGCGGTCTTCATACTGCTGGAGAAATCAACCATCTTACAGCACAAATTCAGGCCAAAGAAGCAACCTTTACCCAAGATTCTGTAAATGCCACAGGAACTATCGGTAAAATCAACGAAGGAGCCGTTGGACAAGCCTACTTTACAAAAGTTGACATAAAAAATTATTCGCTCAAATGGCAGCCAAAAGTGGACAGTATGTTAATCGAAACCAAAGGTAACTCATTTGAATTCTATGCAGCTTCGTCAAAACTTGAAGGTAAGTTATTGGTTCGTCAAACAGGTATGTTTGGTTTTGGTAAAGTGCATCGTCAAGATTCAGAAACTGAATCTGATAATTTCAAATTTGGGAAAGATGGTTTCTCGGCCGAACCAGCCAACCTGATGGTAGGTAGTAATCTAAAAGCAGCTAAACCAGCCTTGTTTGGGAAGCACATGAATGTGTATTTTAACCTAACTACTGGCAAGGTAAATATCAAAACGCCAACCATGTTGAAGCTTGAAGACTCTACTAGTATGTATTTCCCATACACGGCCTATCGTACTTCTATCAATAGTGCCGAATGGGATATTAATAAGAAAACCATTACGATGAAGGGCGATGTAAAAATATCAACCTTTACCTCTATAGAACCATCACAAGAGGGTTTGACCTTTAATGGTTCGGGCGCGCTTTACGAAATTGAAAAACAATCCCTAAATATTAGTGGTGTGCCTTTTATTAAGTCTGCTGATGCTAAAATCATTCCAGACCAAGGGCAAGTATCCATTCGTCGCGATGCCGAAATGAAGACTTTTTATAATGCCAAACTCGAAATTGATACACTCACAAGTTATCATAAACTCGTAGGCGGAAATATCCATATTTTGTCGAGAAATGCCTTTGAAGGCGATGCTATTTATCGATTCCCAAATCTAGTTGGAGATACCCTCAATCTTAAAATAGGGAATTTTACCTTTAAAGAAAATGTAACAGAAGACCGTAAAAACAAAAAAGTTAAATCTATTACAACAACAGCCAAGGCAACGGTCGATGAGAAAGACAAATTCCATCTTTCTTCAAAAATTCTTTACAAAGGCGATGTAATATTAACTGCTTCGGAGAAAAATCTTAAAATGGAGGGCTTTATCAAACCCGAAACAAAAGGTCGCTCTGATGTGATTAGTTGGATTCCATATAAAGGTAATAACACCGACAATCTAACCCTCGACGTCCAGCCTGAATTAAAAAGTGATATTAATACGCAATTATTGGCGGGTCTGCATTTCCGTACAGCCTCTACAGGATTGTACACAACGTTCTTGTCAGAAAAGGCTGATGCGAAAGACGAAAATATATTTGTCGTAAATGGTAAATTTAGAGATATTGCAAAATCCTCGAAATTTGAAATAGGAGCTGAAGAGTCAGAAAAATCGTACGAAGCTAATCGATACTTGTACGATGATGCTAAAAAAACACTAAATCTGGAGGGTGCATTCAACTTTTTCGTACCCAATAATTACATTCAGGGGGCAGGTTTTGCCGACATTCGTATCGACAGTAGCAAGTACAAATTTGATCAGATGTTATTAATCAACTTTCCGATGCCTTCTGAAGTGTTGAAAGCCTTGTCTGATAAAATAGTGAAAATTAACCTTGATTCACGAGATAATGCAAGTGCCGACGAACCAGAAGATAAGGAAAGATTGATGTCAAAATTAGCGAATTTGGTAGGTAACAAAGCTATTGAATCTATGGAACGTCGTCTCAAAAATGAACATGTTCCTGTTCATACTATCAACTCCAAACTGAATACTTCCTTGGTATTTTCAAAAGTTAATTTGAGGTATTCTGACCAACAATCTGCCTTTTATTCAACAGGGAAACTTGGTTTGGCAAGTGTAGGTGCTACCGATATCAACTCAGAAGTACAAGGATATCTCGAAATTCGTAAAACGAATGAAGGGGATGAATTTTATCTCTATTTAGAACCTAACGAGGATACTTGGTATTTTATGGGCTATATCAAGGGCGAAATGGGCGTTATTTCCTCAGATGCTGAGTTTAATAATGCTGTAGCTGCCAAAGCAAAAGGGGTTAAAAAAGGTAGTGGCAAAAACTCCTATATATTCTTGGGCGTAGGAGCCGAAGAAAAACTTGCGTTTGTCGAGCGTTTTATGGAAGCTTACAGAGTTAAAGAAACCAAGCAGAAAAAGGTTGCACAAGGAGACGATAAAACTAAAAAGCCCGAAAAGAAAAAAGAAGAAGCCAAAGATGGATTCTAAAATCATAGAGCCACTTCGAAAGAAGTGGCTTTTTTGTTTCTCTACCGTCAAATATCACCACTATGGAAAGATGAGTTTTTAATGGAGAATTTTTACATTTACAGTGAAGGCAATATTACTCGAGGCGAATACTTTTCACATTCATCAAACTAAAAGCTCTAATTGATTTGATTCGCCTTGTATTGATTAGAGTTATATAATTCAAATATGTTAAAAAAAGTTTTACTCACTGGATGTATACTTGTGGCAGGATTACAGTCGATGGCACAAGAAACATGGATTTTATTAAAACCACAACAGGTTTTTGATGGTGAAAATCTTCAACCCAATTGGCAAGTATTAGTTCATAATCAACGAATAGAAGCTGTTGGAGCTTCGCTAAAAGTTCCAGCAAATACTGAAATGATTGATTTGCCCAATTGTACGCTTCTTCCTGGTTTAATTGAAGGACATTCCCATTTGTTGTTGCACCCTTATAACGAAGTTACTTGGGACGATCAGGTACTTCGCGAGTCGCGAGCCGAACGTATTCTACGAGCAGGCAATCACGCTCGCAAAACCTTACTGGCTGGTTTTACCACGGTAAGAGATTTGGGTTCGGAAGGGGCAGATTACGATGATGTGGGTTTGAAGCAGTCTATAGAAAAGGGCCTTATTCAAGGGCCACGCATGTTGGTAGCAGGACGAGCGTTAGTGGTTACTGGCAGTTATGGTCCCAAAGGATTTCAATCTGATGTTAGCGTTATTCAAGGTGCAGAAGAAGCCGATGGTATCGATAATCTGGCAAAAGCAGTCCGTACTCAAATCGGCAAAGGTGCAGATGTCGTGAAAGTATATGCTGATTATCGTTGGGGTTTATTCAAAGATGCTCAGCCTACTTTTCTAGAATCAGAACTCAAGATGGTGGTAGATATAGCCCGCAGTTCAGGTCGTGACGTGGTAGCGCATGCTTCTACAGCCGAAGGTATTCGTCGTTCTGTAATGGCAGGTGTAAAGACTATTGAACATGGCGATAATGCAACACCAGAGGTTTTTGCTTTGATGAAACAACACGATGTATGCTTTTGCCCTACTCTGGCTGCAGGCGATGCCATTTCGCAATATAGAGGTTGGAAAAAAGGACAGGAGCCCGAACCTGAACGTATCACGACCAAACGAAAAGCTTTCAAGCAAGCCCTTGAGGTCGGCGTGAAGATATGCATGGGAGGCGATGTTGGCGTATTTCCGCATGGCGATAATGCTCGCGAAATGGAACTAATGGTCGAATATGGAATGAAACCCTTGGAGGTTTTGCGCTCAAGCACCTCTATCAATGCCGACGTATTCAGACTGAAAGAATTGGGTAGAATTAAAGCTGGAAACCTGGCCGATATCGTGGTAGTAGAAGGAAATCCGACCGTCGATATAAACGCCATAAGAAAAGTGAAAATGGTACTCAAAGGAGGAATACGTGTCGATTAATAAATTATCAAGTAAAAAAAAGTGAAAGTACATGAAGGCATCTCAAACAAATGAGTATATTTAAAATCTGTTAGCCTTCTTAACCTAGTAACTAAACTTTCGAAGGCTCATTTCTAAACCCCAACGTCGCTTAAAAACTTGGTGAATATCCTTGAATAAACACCCTACATCTTGTTACTTCTATAACTATGGAAAGTACATGCTTCTCTGACGTTATTTGAATAAGGCTGGGATTATTGTTGGAGCAAAAACCCTGTTAGCACCGCTAACTAATTTTAAGGACGTATTCTCCTTCAAAAAAGTATATTTGCTGATTATAGGAATAGATATTGTTGTAATTAATAAGTGCAAGCGTGAATAATGCTCCTAGTTTTAAATATTAATATGTACCAATTAAAATAAGTAATAAAGATTTTATCCCATTAAAAATACTCTTACTCCAAAGCGACTATGTTTTCAGAAAAAGACCTTTTACAAATTCAATCCAAAAACATTGCTATAGAGACGGTAGAGCAGCAAATTGAAGACTTCAGAACGGGTTTCCCTTTTATGAGTCTAGAGAAAGCAGCAACTGTCAACGACGGTGTGATTCGCTTGTCGGATGAAGAAGTGAAGCAGTTTGCCGATAGCTACTCCCAAAATTCAGTTGGTCTCAATCTTTTGAAGTTTGTACCAGCTTCGGGCGCTGCTACTCGTATGTTCAAATCTCTTTTTACGTTTTTGACAGATGGTAAAGCTGATAAGTCTGTCGACCAGTTTTTTGAAAAATTGCCTTCTTTTGCCTTCTACAAGGACTTGTTGGAGTTGATTCCTGAAGATGCAGACAAAAAGACCATTGTTGAATATTTTTTAACAGAAAAAGGGTTAAACTATGGTTATTTACCCAAAGGCCTTTTGAAATTCCATACCTATCCAGATGGCTGTCGTACTCCCTTAGAAGAACATATTATCGAAGCCGCTAATTATGGTGCTTCTGAAGGTGTAGCTAACCTACATTTTACGGTTTCGCCTGAGCATAACGCTGGATTCAAAGGCTTGACCAAAAGTATTTTGTCGTACTATCAAAGAGCATTGAATACGACATTTAATATTACTTTTTCAGAACAAAAGAGCTCTACCGATACCATTGCGGTAAATATGGACAATTCGCCATTCCGTGAAAAGGATGGTACCTTATTGTTCCGTCCTGCTGGTCATGGGGCATTGTTAGAAAACTTAAACGATATCGATGCCGATGTGGTATTTATCAAAAATATCGATAATGTTGTGCCCGATCGCCTGAAAGGTACTACTTATGATTATAAAAAAGCGTTGGCAGGTATATTGTTAGATTACCAGGCAAAAATCTTTGCATTTGAGGCAGCACTAGAAAATGGTGCATCGGCTGAATTGCTCGCAGATTTAGCTAATTTTTACGAAAAAACAATTTGTGTTCAACCTCCTGCTGATTTTGCCTCTTACTCCGACGAGCAAAAAGTTGCTTATTTCAAGGCTAAATTACATCGTCCAATTCGTGTTTGTGGTGTCGTAAAAAATACAGGTGAGCCTGGTGGTGGTCCTTTCTGGTGCAAAAATGCAGATGGCACGGCTTCTTTACAAATCGTGGAGTCGGCACAGGTAGATGTAGACAGCGAAGAACAAAAAGCTATTTTCAATAACTCAACACACTTCAATCCCGTTGATTTGATTTGTGGTTTAAAAAATAGTAAAGGCGAGAAATTCAATTTATTGGAATACAGAGACCCGAAAACAGGGTTTGTAACGGTAAAATCTCGCGATGGAAAAGACGTAAAAGCTCAAGAGCTCCCTGGCTTATGGAATGGCGCAATGTCTGATTGGAACACTATTTTTGTAGAGGTTCCTTTGATTACTTTCAATCCTGTAAAAACGGTAAATGACCTTTTGAGAGACGAGCACCAATAATAGTTTTTGGTACATTCGCAGTTTGACAATGAGTCATCCCAAATTTTAATATTTAGGTTATTTCCCAATTTTTTATCCAAAAGGCGTTCGAAAAACTATTTTCGAGCGCCTTTTGGATTTTACCTCTCGACGATATACCTCATTCAGGCGCAAGGATTGGGTCTCTGCTGGTAAAATTCAAAATAAGCATAAGATTGCTCAGTTTGGGTATGACTCATGATTGATAGATATGATTTATAAATCCCAAATCAAAAATCATCCTTTCCAATTTATACTAAGCGCTTTATGTTCTGCGTTTTAGTAATAAACATTTTCACTCTCAAAAAAAAGATTTTTCTAATTACCTAACCATCGTAATTGCATGAGTCCCAGCCAGAAATCTTCTGGTTGGGATTTTTTGTTTTTTCATAAGAATCACTCATATTGAGCCCTCAAACAATCATCAATAAACAAATACCTATGAAAATTATAGAATGCCCTCGTGATGCAATTCAAGGCTGGAAAACGCCTGTTTCAACTGCTTCTAAAGTTGAGTACCTAAATACTTTATTGCAAGTTGGTTTTGATACATTGGATTTTGGAAGTTTTGTTTCTCCCAAAGCAATTCCTCAAATGGCCGATACCGCCGAAGTATATCATCAATTACAATTAGATGGCCTGTCGACTAAGTTACTAGCCATAGTAGCTAACCTAAAGGGAGCTGAACAGGCAGTATCCTTTGAGCATATAACCTACTTGGGTTTTCCTTTTTCTATCTCCGAAACATTTCAACAAAGAAATACCAATAGCTCGATAGCTCAAGCCTATGAAACGGTCAAAGCTATTCAAGAACTATGCGTAAAAAATGGAAAAAAATTAGTAGTGTATTTCTCAATGGGGTTTGGCAATCCTTACGGAGATATATACAGCCCTGAAATTGTTGGAGATTGGTCTCAAAAAATGTCACAGTTAGGGATATCAATCATTGCACTGTCAGATACCGTAGGCATTGCTAAACCTGAGTTGGTGCAAGCGTTATTTGGCCACCTAATACCCTTGTATCCTCATATTGAATTTGGTGCGCATCTACATGCAACACCATTTAATTGGAGTGAAAAAATAGAAGCAGCCTACTCGGCCGGATGCCGCCGTTTTGATGGAGCATTGGGAGGTTTTGGGGGCTGCCCTATGGCCAAAGATGAGCTTGTTGGGAATATCAATACTAGAAACTTACTTGAAAGATTCAAATCAGAACATCCTATTAATTGGCAAGCTTGGGAAAAGGCTACAGCATTGAGTGAGAAAATATTTATTTAATTTTTGAGCCTTTGGCTTTCAGCTTTGGGCATTCGGCAAAAACATATCTATCGTGACTAAAAAACATTTTAACACTCTTTGCCTTGTGCCTGTTGCCTAGTGCCTACTGCCAAATGCTGTAAGCCGTAGGCGCTAAGCAAAAGGTCTTTATAATTTCATGAAAAACTCCTTTTTTCTTTAGCTTAGGGCTTAATGCCTGTGGTCTAAGGCTTTCAGAAATGCTTTTTCTAGATCTAGTGCCAAATGCCCATAGCCCCAAGCCTATTACTAATAACAATACATAACAAACAAAACCATGGAATTTCATCAATCAAATAAGACGGATAGTTTTGAATCACCAGATTTTTATCAAATAGATGATTTGCTAAGCGAGGAACATCTTTTGATTAGGCAATCGGTTAGAGATTTTATTAAAAAAGAGGTATCGCCAATTATTGAAGATGCAGCTCAAAATGCGGTATTTCCTGCTCACTTGGTCAAAAAATTTGGAGAAATGGGCTTATTTGGACCAACGATTCCTGAGCAATATGGCGCAGGAGGACTCGATTATATTGCCTACGGATTAATGATGCAGGAGGTGGAAAGAGGCGATTCTGGACTACGCTCGATGGCCTCGGTTCAAGGCTCTTTGGTGATGTATCCGATTTATGAATATGGGTCAGAAGTGCAAAAACAAAAATACCTTCCAAAGTTAGCTTCGGGTGAGCTGCTTGGGTGTTTTGGTTTAACAGAACCTGATTTTGGCTCAAATCCAGCGGGTATGCAGACTAAAATTGAAGATAAAGGGGATTATTATTTGCTCAATGGTTCAAAAATGTGGATATCTAATGCGCCAATGGCAGATATTGCCGTTGTTTGGGCCAAAAATGAACAAGGCCGTATCAAAGGACTCATCGTAGAAAGAGGAATGGAAGGTTTTTCGACACCTGAAATACATCAAAAATGGTCATTAAGGGCGAGTTGTACAGGTGAGTTGGTTTTTGATCAGGTAAAAGTGCCTAAAGAAAATCTATTACCTAAGGCAGATGGTTTGCGCGGTCCTTTGGGTTGTCTGGATTCGGCTCGTTATGGAATTGCTTGGGGTGCATTGGGTGCTGCCATGGACTGCTATGATTCTGCAAAAAAATATACTCTTGAAAGAATCCAATTTGATAAGCCGATTGCCTCGTTTCAATTGGTACAAAAAAAGCTTGCTGAGATGCTCACAGAGATAACCAAGGCACAACTAATTTGTTGGAGATTGGGGATGCTAAAAAATGAGGGAAAAGCAACTACTTCACAAATTTCTTTGGCCAAAAGAAACAACGTTGAAATAGCCTTAAAGATTGCCAGAGAAGCACGCCAACTACATGGAGGTATGGGTATTACGGGTGAATACCCTATAATGAGGCACCTCATGAATCTCGAATCTGTAGTTACTTATGAGGGTACACACGATATCCATTTATTGATTTTGGGAGCGGAAATAACGGGCATTCCTGCCTTTAAATAATGAGCCGATTACTCAATTAGAGCCATTCTAACCAATATTTTATAAGATTTTGAGGTTTTATAGTCAAACAGCCACTCAAAGGGGGGCTATCGTGATTGTTTTATTTTTCATTAAAATCCTTAATCTTATGCTAAACATTAAAAGATTTGCTGTCCTTGCTTTATTGTGTGTATGCTCGCCACTTTTGAAAGCACAAAATTTATCGTTCGGCCCTACTGTTGGGGTAAATTTTTCGAACTTGTCAGGGTTTAATTCCTTAGAATCTAAAGCTGGTATTGTGACAGGTTTGTTTGTTAACTATAGTACACAAGCTCATTTTGGTATTGGTGCACAAGTATTATATAGCGAGCTTGGTGCAAAATTTAAGAATAGCAACGAAGAAATCAATCTTGATTATGTACAAATTCCTGTTTTAGCAACGTATTATTTTGGCTCCAAACAAACTACAGGGCAATGGAGACCCAAGGTGTTTGCTGGCCCTTATGTTGGGTTTTTGACGAGTGCAAAAAATCAAAATGGAGGAGAGTTGAATGCAGGAGGAACTGCCTATAACAAAAACGATGTAGGGCTAACTTTGGGTGCAGGTGTAAATTATGCCTTAAGTCAAAAAATGTGGTTAAATCTCGATGCTCGTTATGGTTTGGGTTTGACAGACGTAATGAAAGGACAAGCTCAAAATGTTTCGAATAGAGCTTTTAGTGTAAATTTTGGACTAAGTTTTCCGATAGGTACTTACTAAAAAGGAAAAAGCTCGTAGATAAATCTTACGAGCTCGCGAACCACTTACTAGGATTAACTTTATAGATTATAGAAGTATTAATTTGCTAGGGTGATAGACGAATGTGTATACTTTGTTGTTTTCCCGAAGTTAACAAATCTATGGTAGGCAGTGTTAGCGAATCTTATTAAACGGTCATACTTTATACAAAAGCGCCTAAATGCCAACATTTAGGCGCTTTTGTATAAGCAGATAATAAGGATTTAAAACTTAATATTTACTCCTAACAAAAAGTTAAATCCTGCTTGTGGGTAGTAAAAGTTTTCGGTTACAGTTTGCCCCTCATAAACATAACTGTAAGTATAACCATTGGATTCGTAAAGTGTATTGAAAATATTGTTACCCAACAAACTCAATCCTAATTCTTTACAGAATGAAGGTTTGAAGGTGTAAATAACTCGTAAATCATTCGTAAAATAGGCATTCAACTTACGGTTTTCATTACTGGTATTGTCCATATATTGTTTACCTACATATTTGGATAATAAGCCAAGCTCAAGCCCTTTGAGAGGCGTGTAAAGTAACTGTGAACCTCCTATGATATTTGGCGAAAACGCAATGTCGGTCTTAGCAAACTTGTTCTCTACGTCAATATAGGGCTCGTCATAACTTGGTACTATCTCAGTAAAGTTGTTGATTTTGTTGCTTGAGAGGGTTGCATTTACGTTCCACTTCAATGCTTTGTTTAATTGAACTCCTGCTTGTAGTTCAAGTCCCATTCTATAACTACTAGGTACATTGATACGAATTGGAGTTCCTACGTCATTCAATTTTCCAGTCAAAACCAATTGATTTTTGTAATCCATCCAATAGGCATTTGCTTCAAATGCCACTTTTCCTTTTTGTGTTTTAAAACCTACCTCCAAATCGCGCAGAGTTTCTGCCTGCGGGGCTCTGCCTGGATTATCTACAAAGTCGGAGCGGTTTGGCTCTTTATTGCCTATACTGTAAGACACAAAGGCAGAAGTACCCGTTGAGATTTGATAAGTCAAGCCCATCTTTGGATTGAAAAAGTTGTAATTTTTACTTTGAGAAATATCAACCAAGTTATCATCAATTCCTTTGATGCTATAACCAACCGTACGATATTGTAAGTCGGCAAAAGCATTTAATTTTTCTAGTAATTGATAATATACTTTTCCGTAAACATTAAAATCTGTTTTTAGGGCTGTTCCATTGTAGTATTTATCCCCCAATTTAGCAGTTGATGTATATTGTGCCCAGATGATTTGTCCATAATGACGACCATCATATTGGTTCCAAGCTCCACCAATATTTGCACTCAAGCGATTATTTCCTTTATAATCAAACGAGAATGTACTTCCGTAAAAGTCATTATCCAACCATTTTTGACGGACTAAATCTGTTTTTGTAATAGTCGTATTACCAATTACTACATTGGGTAATCCATATTTCGAGAATTTGTCTTGCTCTTTAAATTGTTCATAATACCCGCGACCATAGGTATAATGCAAGTTGAAGTTGAATGACCAATTAGAGGAAAGACTATGCGACGATAATAATTGATAATGGTCTTGCTGATAATTATCGGTTTGGTTTGGATACGTATAAGGGTTGTAAGTACGATTGGTGCTCAATAAATACTCTGGTACACCCTCCCAAGCTTGGTAAGTTTTCTCTTTTCCAGAAAATACATTCAAACGATAGAATGATTTTTTAGTAAAGTATGCGCCCGATAAATAAAACGAACGCAGGTCAGAGGAGGCACGGTCGATATACCCATCAGATTTGAGTCTCGACAAACGGGCATCCAAAGTAAAGCGGTTATTTAACAGCCCCGAACCTACCAAAATAGTGTTTTTGAAAGTATTAAATGAACCAAATGAGTTGTTGGATTCGGCATAAGCCTCTTTTCTAAATTCGTTGGTCGACATATTTACAGTTGCACCAAACGCCCCTGCTCCATTAGTAGAGGTTCCTACCCCACGCTGAATTTGAATGGAGTTGGTTGAACTAGCAAAATCAGGCATATTTACCCAATAAACGCCCTGAGATTCGGCATCGTTGAGCGGAATGCCATTGATAGTGACATTGATACGGGTAGCGTCTGTACCACGAATACGAATACCTGTGTAGCCAATACCTGCCCCTGCGTCGGAGGTAGTTACTAGCGAGGGGGTGAAGTTGAGCAATTGGGGTATGTCCTGACCAAGGTTTTGTTTCTGAAGGTCTTCTTTACTCACATTGGTATAAGCTACCCCAGATTTTTCATTGGCACGAGTAGCGTTTACCACAACTTCGTCGGCCATAAAGGAGCTTTTCTGAAGCGAAAACGAGATAGTCGAATTTTGTAGAAGTTCGATAGAATTACTTTGTTTCTCAAAACCAACAAAACTTACCTTGATGAGGTAGGTTCCTTTTTTAAGATTTTTGATTACAAAATTGCCATTAGCATCAGTAATGGTACCACGCATGGTATTGTCGATAGTGAGCGTGGCTCCTGCCAAAGCTTTTTTGGTTTCAGCATCTGTGACTTTCCCAGAAATACTAAATTGTGCATGCGCTGATACCGCTAGGATGCACAATATCATTACCATAAATACTTTCTGAGTAAACTCGTATGGTAGTTTGGAAAGACTTTTTTTTACGAAAAACTGCTCAGTCGTTAAATTTTTCATCATTTTTGAAAACATAACGACAGGTAAAGGAGTCAAATCCTGTCCGATTTAACAATAAAAATAACCCGTAAAATATTGATTAATTGAATGATAGAAAGATATAGCGTTACTATCTATCATCAAAATCCCTTCGACAGCATTACCTGTATCAGGTTCAATGGGTATAATCTCAGCCCGTTGTTATAAGGCACCCCTTTTTTGTGATTGTAATCACAAAGGTATGATGAAAAATGATATAATTTGTTTAGAATATGGAAAAAAAGCTTTAACGAGGTACCTCTACTTTTTGGACTATGCCCTTTAGGACATCTTCGATACTTGCCCCTTCCATTTCTTTTTCGGGCGTAAGTGCCACACGATGACGAAGCACCGTTGGTAGTAATTCTTGGATATCTTCTGGAGTAACAAAATCTCGACCACGTATTGCCGCAAATGCTTTGGATGCTTGTAGTAAAGCTACTGACGCACGTGGAGATGCACCTAGGTACAAGAATTTGGAGCGCCGAGTCTCGTGAATTAATTTTGCGATATATTCTAATATATTTTCGTCAACAAGCACCTGTTTCACTTTGGCTCTTAAGTTTGCCAATTGCTCCGAATTTAATACTGCCTTGATATTGTCTTCTAACTTTGATAATTCTGTTTTTGCTCTATGATGATGACCTTTCAAAATTTCGATTTCTTCGTTGAGATTAGGATATCCTACCAAGATTTTGAACATAAAACGGTCTAGTTGCGCTTCAGGAAGTCGGTATGTACCCTCTTGCTCGATGGGATTTTGGGTTGCAATGACCAAAAACGGAAATGCCATTGGATAGGTGCTACCTGCATTGGTGATTTGACGCTCTTCCATTACCTCAAACAATGCTGACTGTGTTTTGGCAGGCGAGCGGTTGATTTCGTCTATGAGGATAATATTAGAAAATATAGGACCTTTTCTGAACTCAAAATCACTAATTTTTGGATTAAACACGGCGGTTCCTAATACATCCGAAGGCATCATGTCGGGGGTGAACTGAATCCTACTGAAGTCGACAGATATAGTTCGTGATAACAATTTGGCTATGAGTGTTTTTGCAACTCCAGGTACACCTTCCAATAAGATGTGCCCGTCGGCCAAGAGTGCCGTCAGTAACAAGTCGATAGTATGTGCCTGACCAACTATAATATTGCCTATTTGCTGGCGGATGTCTGTAACTGCTTGGTGTAATTCGCTTAAGTCGATGCGTGATTCAAAATTCATAATTTTGGGTAAAAGAGCGTGAATAATAGAGCTTTGGTACGATACTTTATTGCTTTACGGCTTGATGAAATTCTTCAATTTTATTGTTAAAAAGTATGAGTTCTTTTTCAGAAATATGGTCTGTTGTATTGATATGCTGAATCATCTTGAAAATAGCTTGTAGGCTAGCTACTTCTATTCCAGATTTGTGACTTAACTCTTCAAGAAAATCATCATCAATTAGATTGGTATTTAAGTAAAACCTATCGCGAATAAAGTGTAGCAAATGAGTGATTTTCTTTCGGGCAATTATCAAGTGTTCTTTCTTGTTAAAATACAGTTGTCCAATTGTTTTGACAAATACAACGGAGGTATTTGCTGGGGTTTGAATAATAGGAATAATTCTTTGGCGACGTTTGGCCTCAAAAATCATGAATAGCCCTAAGCCAATTAGAGTTAGGTAATAGGCCCATCGCAGGGCTGGTTGGCTAATAATATACCTAAAAGGGGACTCATCGTAGGAGGCTTCTCCTGCTTTTTGGATAGATTTACTCATGGTTCTATAACCCGACCCAAAAGAGGCTGCTTGGTAATATTCATCCCAATAAATGGTTTGTTGGGGCAAATATCTTAATGCATTAATCGCAAAATGGCTATTTGACGGACTAATAACATAATAATTGCTAAAGGCTTTTGGTGTAGAATTAAGAAAAAATGTTCCGTTTCCCCATTTTATCTTAATATAAGTAGCTTTTTGTGTATTGTTACGAGCTAAAATAGTCCATTGGGTTTGGGTTGAAATACTATCTTCAAAAAAAGCCTCAGCATCATCCATCCTGAATCGAAAGGGCTTTTTTTGTTTAATTTGTGGATTTGTAAAATTAATAGAGATGCTGCTTCCTTTTTTTAGAACACTTTCATAGTCGATAGAAAAATGTAAGGTGTCTGCAAGAGAACCAAAATCTTCTGCCGCAATAAATACAGTGTTTCCATTATCTACAAACGTGAGTAGTTTGTTCAAACTGATTGAATCGAGGGTAAAAGAATTGGCTATGCTGATATACGTGGTTTGACGAAAATCCGTGTTTTGATTTGTATGCTTGGCTAAAACAGGAAATTTTTCATCATGAATCTTTTGGTTGGGAAAAAGTTCGGGTAATATACGATACAAAATTTGCCCTCCATAGGGTATATCATCGGCATTGGAGTAAGTAGGAACCCAAACCGTTGGCTTAGGCTTAAATATTTCTATAGCAATAAAGCCTAAGAAGGTAACAATCAAAACAATGATATATTTGGTTTTTTGTGCCATTCAATGGTGCGAGATATTTTTTGTGAATAGGTAGCTGGCTCTAACGACTCCATAGTCTTTCATAATCACTTTTTTACAAATCTATAAATCTATGGCAAATAAAAAAGCATTTGAGCTGGTCAAATGCTTTTTTATTTTATTCCTCCTCCTCTTCGTCGTCAGTGACTGTAGTAATACTTTTTACTTTTGAGTTTTCACAATAAATCTCTAAGAAAGAATCAGAGCTACCAAATTGTACGCTAATGGTAATCCAAGAAGGGTTAAATTCATCAGCATCGCGGTATTTATATGATTTGGGAAACAACTTTTTTACTTTCGAAATGGGGTCTCCTACTTTCAAGCCTCCAATGTTGTCAAGTTGAAATTTGGTTGATTTTAGCTCAAAACCACTTACCTGTTCGTCCATAACATAGAAAGAGTCTTTTCCATAAAGATAAATCTCAAAATGATCACTATTTTGAGAATCAGGCGTTTCTTCTTTTCTTACAGAGTCTGGCGAGCCAAGTTTTTCTAGCAGAGCACCATAGGGGCCTCCTAGTTTTACGCCAGATACAATCGTTGACTCAAAATTTATCGTATCGTATTCAACTTCCTCAATGCGTCTATTTTGTGTTTTGTCTGCAATAGTAGTGGTTTTAAAAGAGCTGAAAGTTAGAGCTGAGGAAATCCCTAACAAAAAAATTAGGCTTATCTTTTTCATGTTTATCTCACGCTTTGGAAGGCTAATGCCTGCTTCGTGTTATACTGCGATTAAAGTTGGAAAATTGATTTTGTATAGATTCAAATTCAGTTGTACTAATCAAAAAGTCTCCATACCAGATATATTCAAATAAGGTAGTAAGAGATTCAAATTCTTGACGAAGTTCGGGGGATTTTAGTTCATATATATAACTTCGGTTGGTTTTATTCAATCGCCACTCAATTAATTCTTGATTACTAAGCCCTTTGAGTACTTGAAGATAATATAATCGAATGGCAAGTCGGTACTGTTGGTTTGAAAGAGCCTCCTCTATGGATGTGTCAAAATCTAACGCATGAATGTCTTGTTCTAGTATTTGATAATCGATAGAAAGTGCTTGGTCTTTTCGCCCAAAAATATTGGCAAATTCAATACCAATTAGCTTCATGATAGCAAAAATTAAAACAATAGCTACAAAAATATACATACCAATCTTCATGGTTTTGCCAGTGGCGGTTTGATCAAATAGCCCCATAAACCATTTGAGTATAGAAAGCCAAAGGCGGTCGGCCAATGACATTTCGGTAATTGGCGCAGGTTGATACTGGTATTTCTTTTCTTTTCGAAGTTTGTTTAAGGTTTCGTCAGGATACTTTACAGAACCGAATTGTGTCACAGTATCGACCCTACTGATTTGTCCTTCGAGACGAGCAATAGGTATGAGGGTCACCCACAAGCTAAGTATGACCCCATAAATTATATTTCTAAGATGCTTCTTTTTGTTACTCATATTTGAGTCTAAATCGATTCTTAAGCTTTTAATGTGTTCCTAAATCGTTGATTTGACGAAATAGACCGTTACCTTCTTTTCGTTCTACAAGATTGAAATACTGAAAACCCAAAGCTATATAAACAATCGAGGACAAGATAGTGGTACCTACGGTTGAAATAGCGGTTGTTATAACGACCACATAGTCGTTGGTGAGACTGTTTTGAATATGGAGCATTTTCAAAACAGTAAGAAAACTGGCAGGTAGACTAAAGATAACAGCCAAAATATACACCAATATTGTAATTATAAATACCAATCCGAATGTTGACCACCATTTGCCCTGAATCAAGTATTTGGCTCTTCTCAGTGATAGTCCTGGCCCCGCACCCTCAAAAACAATGATAGCTGGACTCAGCAAAAACATAATCATAAAATAAAAAGTAGCAAAAAAAATCAAGATTATTGAGATGATGAGTATTGCTGATGAAGCGCCTCCTCCAACAGCCGTAGATAGCGCTGAGAATGCAAGACCTGCAAGCATGAAAATACCGAAAAAAACAAGCACTACTAAAAAGAATCCTCGAAATACAGGCATAAAATTAAGCTTTACCTTTTCGGTAACTCTATCGATTGTAATCCTGTTTGTAGCGTCTTCATAATAACATTGCATAAAGCTGTAGACGGTAGTTACCAGCAGAATCGAAGATATAAGGGCAGAGAATAGCATGATGAAATAAGCAGGACCCATCATATCTTTACTACGAGTACTCATTTGTCGAACAATATCCGTAAAGCTTGCGTTTTCGCCAATATTGGGGTTATTCAACCCCGTATTACTCAAAAAATTGATTTGATGAATCCCTCCCGCAATTCCTGCAATCAATAATACTGGCCCAACGATTAATAGCAAAGCAAGGAAGAAATCCCTGAAGTTGAGTCTAACAAAAGTAAATGTGTCGTTTATTTTTTGACTAAAATCGCGCTGTTTTTCAAGTTTTAAATACTGCTTTTTCATAATAGTTTTAATTATTAATAAATAGGAAGAAAAGGAATTCTTATGCTACATTCTTATTAGGGCATTGTTCAATAACTCGTTTTTTTCATACATATTTTTAGGATAGATGATAAAATACCATACAATAAACATCAAAGATGGTACAATAATTAGCAAGCTAAAAAAGGTATTTAGATGTTGGCGAGTAATAAAGCTTTCAATAAAGCCAGCCATAATAAACAAAGGTACTAAAGCTATAACGATTTTGACACCATTCTGAGCTCCACGCTTTAAAGATTCTATGCGCGAATAGGTTCGAGGAAATAAGATGCTATTTCCCATGACCAAGCCCGCACACCCAGCTACGATAATAGACGAAATTTCTAACACTCCATGTAGCCAAATGGTCAGTAAGGATACCTTCAAGAAGCCCTGCTGGTAACAGAAATACTGAAATACTCCCAACATAATGCCATTGGTTATGAGTAAATAGGCCGTACCAGCCGAAAACAAAAAACCAGCTACAAAGCAAATGAATGATACCCGAATATTATTGGTAGTGATTTGTAAGAACATCATGAAAGGGTCGTTGCTTCCATAAACAGCAAGAGGGTCTCCTTTTCGTATGTTTTCGAGAGTCATATCAATGTAGTTATCACCCAAAATCAATCTAGCAAAGGTATCGTCATAGGCTGCTGAGATTACACCGATAAGCGCCGAGATTATCGTAATACAAAATGCTACAACGAGCTCTTGCCGAAAACGATATAGCAGCATAGGTACTTCGTACTTCCAAAAGGTTACAAAGCGATTAGAATTTTCTTTTTTGTTGGCATAGATTTTTCGATAAAACTGTGCCGTAATTTCGTTCAAATAACGAGTAGTTGTTGAATTGGGATAAAACGTTTGTGCATAAGCTAAGTCGTCGGTCAATTCTATAAATCTTTCGGCTAGGGTATCTGAATGAATATTTTGTATATCTTCTTCAAAAGATTGCCATTTATCAAGATTTTGTTTCTTAAATAATGCCTCTCTCATGGTGCATTTTTGCTTAAGGTAGTTTAATTTTAAGCAATATATCAAAATAACTTTACCACTGTGACAGATAATGAGTAAAATAAAAATACGGACAGCCCAAAATGTCGAAGTAGCTTTTACACCAGCTAGCATTGGAGACAGAATTATTGCCTATTTGATTGATTTAGTTGTTTTTTTTGCATGGATAATACTTTTTAGCTTGATAGCCTCAGGTCTAAATGATCGTATATTTTCAGACCGAATCGGAACTATTTTCTTCTTTGCCATAGGCATTATCCCATTGATGTTTTATGATTTAGTTTGTGAAATTTGGTTCAATGGACAAAGTATTGGCAAAAGAGCCAGAAACATAAAAGTAATCAAGCTCGATGGTAGTGCTCCCACGATTAGCGCCTATATCTTAAGATGGCTTTTTAGGTTGATTGATATGAGTTTGTTTGGGCCTTGGGTATCGGTCATTGCCATTGCTGCTGGAGGCAAAGGTCAGCGTTTAGGCGATCTCGTTGCGGGCACAACAGTGATTAGAATAGAGCCGAAGGTTTCGCTTGATTTGTTGCGACAGCCTGTTTTGGACGAAGCTTACGAAGTGATGATTCCTGAGGTTAGCTTACTTTCGGACGCTGATATCGAAATCATACGTCAGGTTATTCAAAGATACAAAGAAATAAATGATACGCGCCTTGTTGGTCAGACGGCACAAAAACTTAAAGAAATCATGCAGGTTGAATCTGCATTAGATGACTATGCTTTCTTGGAGCAAATATTAAGTGATCACACATTTTTGATGGCCTACGGAGATGAATCATGAGCAGCTACCTCCTCGGTTTGATTAGTTGATATCTATACGGTCTGGAACAGTTTTCGATAACCTAGTGGACTTTGCCCGGTAATGGTTTTGAATTGCTTATTAAAATGCGACACATTGCCAAAACCACTCTCGAAGCATACCTCCGCTACTTGTTTGTCGGTATTTACCAGCAAATTGCAGGCATGCTTTATGCGATACTCCGTTACCACGTCAAGAAAAGTTTTTTTAGTAACCTTTTTAAAATATCGGCAGAAGGCTGTTTCGGTCATATTAGCCAAATATGCGGCGGTCTCTAGGTGCACTTCCTGCGTATAATTTTCGATAACATACGCATAAACTTTGTTGATTCTTTCTAAATCAACTTTTGCTAACTGATAAGTTTGCGCTTGATGTTCTAATACTTGAATGTCTTGTGGGGCGGATGCTATAGTATTTAGTAAATCCAATAATCCTAACACCCTCTGAATAGGTGGCACATTGAGCAAAAATCTTATTTCTCTTGCAATTCTCTTTTTGGTTGCCCCAGTAATTACCACTCCCGACGAGGCTTTGTCGAGCAAATGACCAATATTTTGCATTTCGGCTATTTTAAAAAAATCTCCTCCTAAAAAATCAGCCTTAAATTGAATTACGATAGCCTGTGCCGAATCCTCCATGCCAATAGTTTCATTTTTCCAACAATGAGGTAGGTTGGGGCCTATCAATACCAAGTCACCTGCCCCAAAATCGGCAACATGATTCCCAATATATCTTTTCCCTTCGCTCTTGATAATAAGCGTTAGTTCATATTCTGGATGAAAATGATACGGAGCATCGAAGTAGGGCAAACTGAAATGCCTAAATATTAAGGATTGATTTAATCCACTATCTAATTGTTCTAAGGAGGCTTTCATTTGATAAAAATTATGCTCAGAATAAGGATTTGCTTAGGAAATAGGTAAAAATGCACAATTATTGGTAAAAAAAGATAAATTTAGCTCGAAAAAGTTTATGTTATTTTGCCTTCATCAAACAATCAAAACAAAGTATTATATCTTATTCATGTTTTTGTTTCTGAATTAATACTATGAATGGTTTATTCTTTCCCGACTTATCTTCTATGTATCAGATTAATGCTCAACAACAGGCAGAATATCAGCAAAATGGACATATTTTGTTGCATAACATCGTCAACCCCGAAGAAATAGAAATTTACAGACACTTAATTCATAATGGTGTAGAAAGATTCAATACCGAGTTTCGTGATATATCAGAGCGAGACACCTATGGAAAAGCTTTCCTACAAGTGATGAATCTTTGGGAGGTAGATGAAGACATCAAAAAATTTACCTTTGCAAAGCGGTTTGCTCAAATCGCTGCCGATTTGATGGGGGTCGAAAAAGTGAGATTATATCATGACCAAGCATTGTTTAAAGAACCTGGAGGAGGACATACCCCTTGGCATCAGGATCAATATTATTGGCCTATCGATACCAATAATACAATTACAATGTGGATGCCCTTGGTAGATATATCGGAAGAGATGGGTATGCTTACTTTTGCCTCTGGTTCGCAAGAGTTGGGTTTTTTGGGAAATCTTGCCATCTCAGATAAATCAGAGGATATCCTTGGAAATATTGTCAAAGAAAAGGGATATCCAGTGACAAGAGCCATGTCGATGAAAGCAGGTGATGCTACTTTTCATGCTGGATGGACACTGCACAATGCTCCAGGTAACAATTCTTCAAAAATGCGAGAAGTGATGACGATTATTTTTGTGGCCGATGGAGCCAAAGTTACTCAACCTCAAAATCATCATCAGGAAGCCGATCGACAACGTTGGATACAAGGTTTACCTGTAGGAAGCCTAGTAGCATCTGAGTTAAATCCTATTTTGAATGGCTAAGAGGCATAACTATTTACTAGGGGTAACGACATTATTAGTTACTTGTATATCAGTTATTTGAAGGCTAAAAGTTTCACCCCAAGTGAATCGCAGATATCCTATTAATGTAAGCTTTAGGCAATCTCCCCTATGCTTTAAGCATGTTTCTCAAGAAAATCATAGAAACTTTTGCCAAATGCCCATAGCAGATTGCCCTAAGCCTAATGTTTAGGACAGCCACAATCTTTTTTACGAAATAGACCCCACAAAAACCCTTTCTTACGTCTTCTTTTATAGGTACTCTTTATGGTAGTTGCAGATATATGTGTTGCGGATGATTTGTGTTCAGCCACACTAGCTTCTGATTCAAGTTGCAGGCAGCTAATTGCAAAACCTAATAAAATGATCTTTTTCATAAGTGTTTGGCGTTGTTATGTAGGAAAATAACTGATTGATAACGGACAAAATTAAAAGCAAAATAAATAGATATTGATGAATTAGTAGTAGTTTGATAACGAAAGCTTTGAGATTTAAGTATAAAAAAAGGGAGGCAAATGTATGCCTCCCTTTTGAACATATTCACCAAAATATTATTTGTTCAATAATTCATCAAAAGTAATACCTACATAATAGGTAGTACCAACAGAAGCACTACCAAAAGCCTGGAAGTAAGGACTGCCAAACAAGTTAGTTGCCCCTACTTTAATGATTGACTTAATTGGAGCCACTTTGTAGCTAAACTGTGCGTCTAAGTTGTTGATAGCTGGTACAACTGTATTTGTAAAGATATCAATACCTGTGGTGGTTGGTAACGGGAAGCTAGACTCCCAAACAAATGAGTTTTGGTGACGGAATGCTACGTTATATCCCCACGTACTACCACTAGTGATACGCTTCCCAAAGTTGAACTTCATGCTGTATGAAGGGGTGTTAAATCCTGCATAAGGTACTTCTGGCGAAGGGACGAAGTTGTTCATTTGGTTGTGTGAAATATTTGCTCCAGCCGAGTATCCTTTGTCAAAAGAATAATTAATACCAGCCGACCATCCTGAAATGGTAATGTCTTCATCCGAATTGGCCACTCTTGAATATCCAGCACGAGTGCTTCCGCTTCCTAAACCTGATTCGATTGGTAAGCCAGGGCCAGCTGCAGCCGTAGGAACTACAATTGTTGTGCCACCAATAAAGTTTTTGTAAATACTGTGGTAGTACGATGCATCCACAAATAAACGTTTCGCAATTAAGCCTTTATAACCAATTTCATAAGACTGAATTTTTTCAGTAGTCAGTGGTTTTGCTTTGTATTTAGGTAATGCAGCCAATGCATAAGCTGGAGTTACTTGAGTAGCTACTTCAGTTACTTTTTGTCTAACCGTATTTTGAACGTTTGTCTGAATCAAAGTTTGTACAGGAGCAGACGCCATTTGTTGCGTTACACCCGCTTGAATTGCCGCTGGTGCATTGGCCGCTGGTAGTTGTCCTGCTGCAACAGCCGCTTGTACTTGAGCTGTTACGGCTGCTGTTACTTGGGCTTGTACAGCCGAAATTACCGCTTGTTGAATATTAGCTAATTGTGCTGTTACCGCTGCTGTTGCGTATTGTACGGCTGCTGCCTTTACAGCGTCTGTAAAATACTTGGAGTTAGCTCCGTTTTTAGCAACATCCGTTGCAAAAGCAGTCAACGTTTCGCGAGTTACACCTGTCGCTAATTTGTAACGTGAATCAAATTCGGGTAAACCACCAATCAATGTTCCTGCTGGAGTAGCTAAGTCGATGTATTGGTTTTGAGTAGTAGGAATACGGAAACCTGTTTGATAAGACAAACGGATGTTGTGGTCTTGGCTAGGTGAATATACTGCTGAGAAACGTGGAGTATATTGACCTTCGAAGTTTTGGTTTTTATCATATCTCAACGACCCTGTCAATTTCAAATGGTCGTTCAATAAGTTTTTTGAAGCTTGGATAAAACCGCCATATTCATTGATTGAAATAGTCCCGTTTCTACCCTCTTTCATGTCTGCAAACAAAGTACCAGCCGAACGTAGCTCATAATTACGGAAGTTGGCTCCCACAGTTAAATCCAAAAACTTGATTTCATTTTTGAAATTATAAAAACCTTCTACATGGTACATGTTACTTTTATCTGCAAAAGCACCTCCACCTTGGGTAATAGGAAGATTACGGTATTTTTCTAGTAGGGTATTAAATGCTGCCGAACCTGGTGCTGGCATATTGCGATCTGCAAATTGACGAGCAGCCAAGTGAGCAGCATCTTCGGCTGCACCAGCCTGACGAGCTTGTAAGAATGCTCCTGCGTATTCAGTATACCATGCTGTATTTGATTTAATTTCGTTTAGCATACCTACTGCTGCCAAACCAGCAGTATACGAACCGCCCGAGCGCTCCTGAGTTGTGTAAGCACGTAAATTGAAGTTATCACCACGTAACTCTAACTTCGCTTGAGTGATTTTGAAGTCACGTAATGAGTAACGTCCTGTACCTGTATATAGCGTGGTACCTTCACCATAGTTTAATTGAGCAATAGCTTCTACTTTTTCTGTTAAACGATAATGAACAGCACCATTAAATTTCAAAGATTTCGTATTGTTATCCACCAAATCCTTTTCTAAATAACCTGTACGGCTAACATTGGCATTTGGCAATGCGGCATTCAAGGAATTCAAATTTGTTTGAATTTCATCGCCATACACGTTCATACCATCATAGTCGGTTTTTGTACCAGCTCCACGGCTCGGATCAGCATTACCACCTAGGTTGAGGTTGGTATAGTTGGTAGCTTCCCAATCTTTTGCACCGATATATGAGAAGTTTAACTTGAAAGCAATTTTATTATTAAATGCTTTAGCAAAACGTACCGACATATCTGTAAACGGCGTAGTTGCTGTGCTACGATTACTAGCATGCATAATACCTGTTTTTACGTTCGCACTCAACCCTTGATATAAGAATGGGCTTTTGCTGTTCATCAAAATCAAACCGTTGATTGCGTTTGGTCCATAAAGCGCCGATGCAGCACCAGGCAATACCTCTACATTTTCAACGTCCAATTCTGGCATACCAATGATATTGTCTACTGCAAAGTTCAAGCCTGGAGCAGAGTTGTCCATACCATCAATCATCTGAACAATACGAGGGTTACCCGTAGAGCCAAATCCACGCATATTGATAGATTTAAACAACATACCTTGTGTAGCCATATCAACACCCTTCATGTTGGCCAAACCATCATAAAAGTTGTTGGATGCCGTTTGCTGGATTGCTTTTAAGTCCATTTTCTCAACCGAAACTGGCGATTTCATCACGCTTTCTTCGACTCTGGACGCCGCCACCACAACTTCTTGCCCCATAATGGTTTGTTCTTCCAAAGCAATCGAGAAATCAGAAGTCTTATCAGTAACTTTTAGTTCTTGGGTAGTGTAACCTACACTCGAAACAATAATCGTAAATGGAACAGGAGTGTTAGTTTTTAATGAGAAATTTCCCTTAACATCTGTAATGGTACCAATTACTTTCCCTTTTACAGCGATGCTAACTCCGATAAGCTTTTCTTTGGTAGCCGAATCAAAAACTTTACCCGTAATAACGGTCTGCGAAAAGCTTGTAAATGCGCAGAATAAGAATAAGACAGTGGTAAGGAGTCTTATTGTAGTAGATAGTTTGTTCATACGTTTTTTAGTGAATTAAGATTACGAAAAACTGTTTACCTCAAAAAGAATTGTAGTTTTACAATTGTTTGAAAATTATACCGTTTGTGTTTCAAAACGATTTTGAACGCTCTTCTCGATAACAGTTGTTTGATTCGTAAATCTAACTAATGTTTGGAGAATTTAATCAATATGAAAATGGTTTTTTTACAAATTTTTCAAAAAATCATACAATAAGATAATTTATGCGATTCTACCTTCTGATTTTTTCTTGGCTTATACTTTCTTGTCAAAGAATTCCCTATCAAATACAAAGCCATTATGATGAAACAACTAATCCTCCTCAGCCAAATTATGCTTTGCAGGAGAACTGGGCATCTTTACCTGAAAAAAATGACCCCGCTGATCAAGTGCCTTTAAAGTCCACTTATCAGAATGCTCAAGCACAGGCAAAAGTGGATGTGTTTTTTGTCCATCCTACTATTTACACTCAAAAACCGCAAGGCTCTTCCGACTGGAACGCCGACGTTTCGGATGCTTCTATGAACAAAATGGTCGACGAATCTACTATTCTGAATCAGGCTTCTGTCTTTAACGGAAGTTGCCGTATCTATGCGCCTAGGTATAGACAAGCACATTATCATGCTTTTGTTACCAAAAACCTTACTGATAAGGTCAAATCGCTTGAGTTGGCTTATGCTGATGTCAAAGCTGCCTTTGAGTACTATTTACAAAACTACAATCAGGGGCGCCCTATCGTTATAGCTTCACATAGCCAAGGGACAGTGCATGCCAAAAGATTGCTAAAAGAGTTTTTTGATCAAAAGCCTTTACAGAAGCAACTTGTGGCGGCTTATTTGGTCGGTATTGCAACGCAACCTGACACCTTTGGTTCCATCAAGGCTTGTGAGAATGGTAGTCAAACAGGATGTTTTGTTTCTTGGAATACCTATGCCAGAGATTATTTTCCTTCTTGGTATAAGGATGGACTCAATACTTCTGTAAGTACCAATCCACTTACTTGGAGACTTGATGAGGAGTTTGCACCTCGTACTTTGAGTAAAGGTGGGGTCGGATTAAAATTTACTTTTATGCCCGAAGCTGTGGATGCCCAAAATCATGCAGGAATGCTTTGGATTAATAAACCGTATGTTAAAGGAAGGTGGTTGTTGAAAACCAAAATTTGGCACCGAGCAGACTATAATCTATTCTATGGCAATATTAGAGAGAATGTAAAAAATAGGATTGATAACTACTTGCTCATGACGGACCAAAAGTAAGTACTTGTACACAATTAGATTTAAGTTTTGTTTTGAAGGCAACAGGCAACAGGAATAAGGCAACAGGCAACAGGCACAAGGCAAAGAGTGTTAAATTGGTTTTTAGTGTTTTGCCGAATGCCGATATCTGAGAGCCAAAGGCTCAAAAATTTAAGTTTTGTGTGAAGGCAACAGGCAACAGGCACAAGGCAAAGAGTGTTAAATTGGTTTTTAGTGTTTTGCCGAATGCCGATATCTGAAAGCCAAAGGCTCAAAAATTTA
>NZ_JBMLSD010000399.1:0-53099 GCF_049240685.1 Flectobacillus sp. | reverse complement strand
CAAGGCAAAGAGTGTTAAATTGGTTTTTAGTGTTTTGCCGAATGCCGATATCTGAGAGCCAAAGGCTCAAAAATTTAAGTTTTGTTTTGAAGGCAACAGGCACAAGGCAAGGAGTGTTAAATTGATTTTTAGTGTTTTGCCGAATGCCCAAAGCTGAAAGCCAAAAAGCTTATTTTACATTAGTAATTAGGACTATACGAAGGAGTTTAGATTTCGGAAAAATAGAAGTTACGTTCTAACTTTTTATAAAATAAGGGCTGCGAAAGTATGCCATATTTCCGAAATCTAAATTTAATATACAAAAGGGATTATCTCAAAAAATCTTTATGCAGCCTATTTTATTCTTCTGCAAAATCGATAAGATGTTTTACTTGAGTGAGAATTTCGACATTGTCTGGACAATCAATATCTTGCCCAATTACCTGATAACCAGTTATTAATATTTTGGTATTAGGGAATGTATGAGCTAATTTGTATACAAACTTTTGAATCTCATCTTGGGCAGGTACGCTCGTAATTACCGTGAACAAATAGTCGGGCTTGTGAACGTTGTAAGCAAAAACTAATTCTTCGAAAGGCAAACTTTGGCCTAGATACACAACTTTATTTTGTCGTGCACGCACTAAGTAATTGGCAAAAAGTAAGCTTGTTTCGTGCAATTCTCCTTCTGGCAAGAACAATAAATATTTTTTTGCACCCATTCTCAACGATGGTAATTGACCATCAATGGCCACAATGATTTTTTGACGAATCAGATTTGAGATAAAATGCTCTTGCGCAGGGCCAATTGAACCTGTCATCCACAAAGTACCGATACGGCTTAAGAATGGATAGATGATATTAATCATCATATTTTCGAATCCAAACTGTAGCGTATTGGTACTGATAATTTTTTCGAAACGTTCTTCATCCAAATCTAGCATCGAAATAGTAAGCGCATGGATTTGGTCAGGATAATTCATTTGTTTGTCCGAAATTACCATTACTTCTTTCGCCATGTCTTCGGCACTCATTTGAGCAATCTCCGAAATTTTGTATCCATGATCTTTGAGTAAGGCTATATTCAAAACTAACTTCAAATCCGTATCATCATAAGTGCGGATATTAGTATCTGTACGCGTAGGTTTGAGAATATCATATCGTTGCTCCCAAATTCTGAGAGTATGTGCCTTTATGCCCGATAGTTGTTCGAGATCCTTGATAGAATAATTGCTCATGATTGGTCTTGTTGGTCTTTATGCCCTAGCACCCAAACTAGAAAAAGAGGAATTCTAGCTTATATTTTATTAAAATTTGGATGTGTATCCAAATGGTAAGAGGTAAAACCTTTGTTCAATAAAAAGGTTTTATATTTCAACAAAATTAATTCAATTATTCAATAAAAACAGAATAGTATGTCCTGCAAAAAATACGAATTGTAAGATAAATAGTAAGATAGCTAATGAGTTATGTTTTTGAAATTTCGAAATACTAAAGTAATAACCCAAAATCGAAGCAATAATCCACCATGCTATATAGTTGCGGACAGGAATCAAATGATTTTCCCATTGCCAAAAATCTAAGGTTATTGCTACTGGCTCAATCAAATAGTCGAGGCTAGTCATGAGTGTACCAATTAGGATTCCTTGTAAAATAGGAGAAATGTGGAGGTTGAAATGCCCTTTGAATTTTTCCCAAACTATTCCGCTACAATACACCAAAATGAACCAATTGGCTCCAATTACTACGGGAACGTCTATTATTTTCGTTCCTAATCCTTGACCATATTGATAGCGACCAAAAACAAGTCCGGTGTGCACACCTATTACTTCAATCCAGTATCCAACCAAAAAGGACACTATACCAAAAAGAATAAAATTTTTGTTGAAATCTTGATGAAATACTAAAAGTAAACATGCTGATACCCACAAATTAAAAGCTGATAATTCTTGAAAAATGGGTTTTAATACAGGTAATTGTAACCCAATCAAACCAACTATGTACATCAGTGTTAAAATCAACTGAGTAATTCGAGTATATTTTTCGTTTAATAATTGCCTTACTTGCAGAATTGTCATAAATGTTTTTTTATTCAAAAATTCCTAGTCAAAATTTTAATGTTGTTGAATGAAAGTTTCACATGAATGAGGGTGTTACCTTTATTAGTCTAACATATCTTATACGGAAAGGTTTAAAAAAGTAGATATATTCCTACTATATGGAGCTACAAAAAATTAGGCTTCGAGAAAATCCCGAAGCCTAGTATTTTAAATTTAGTTAAGGTAAAAAAGTTTATTCAGTTATCGTGAGCAATAAGTTATGTGCTTTGGGCTGTAAGCCCTAGGCTTTAGGCAAAGTGTTAAAATATTTTTAAAAACTCCAGACATGCTTTTGCCCGAAACCCACAGCCGAAAAACCAAAGCTGAAAGCCTTCGTAATTTCATAAAAACGCCTTTTTCTTTAGCTTACTGCCTTGTGCCTCAAGTACACTACTTAAATCTAATTCAAAAATCTTTAGTCTGAAATCAATAAAATCCTTTGTTTGCTTTTGCCATTTCACGAAGTTGATTTGTTGGTCTAAAGCGTTCTCCGTAGGTATCTGCAAGGCGGTCACATTCTTTTACAAAATTTTCAATTCCTACTGTGTCCACAAAAGAAAGTGTTCCACCCAAATAAGCTGGAAATCCCCAAGCAAAAATAGACCCCAAATCGGCATCGAGCGGTGTTCTAAGAACTCCCTCCTCAAAACACTTCACAGTTTCGAGTACTTGGCGATAAAAAAGTCGCTGTTTTATTTCTTCTGCCGAAGGCTGTATTGAATTTAAAGGAAATAATTGAGATAGGCCCTCCCAGAGATATTTCTTCTTTCCTGAGGATGGGTCAGGATATTCATAAAAGCCTGCTTTTGCTTTTTTACCTAAACGTCCCATTTCGGTAAACTGCTTACTGATTTGATACGCGGTGTCGTCGGGCGATAATACACCAGCTTGAACTGATTCGTGCGAAATTTTGTAAGCTAAATCTAAAGCTACCTCATCCGAAACAGCTAATGGGCCAACAGGAAAACCCATTTGTTTGGCTACATTTTCGATAACTACAGGATTTACGCCATCTTTCAATAGCTCTAATCCTTCGGCGGTATAAGTACTAAATACTCGCGAAGTATAAAAACCTCTGGAGTCATTGACAACAATTGGTGTCTTGCGAATTTTCTTGACATAATCCATTGCCATGGCGAGTGCATAGTCACTGGTTTGTTTGCCAACGATAATTTCTACCAATTGCATTTTGTCAACAGGTGAAAAGAAGTGAATCCCGATAAAATTCTCTTGCTTTTGGGTCGCTTTAGCTAATTCGGTAATAGGAAGCGTTGAAGTATTAGAAGCAAATACACCATCTTCTCGTAAAAACTTTTCAGCTGCTTGTGTAACATCGGCCTTGAGGCTTGGGTTTTCAAACACCGCCTCAATGATAAGGTCTACGCCCTGAAGTGGTTCGTAAATATCAGTAGTTTGAATAAGTGCTAAAATTTGTTCAGCTTTCTCGGCAGTCATTTTGCCACGTTCTATACCTTTTTGGAGTAGCTTACGAGAATAGTCTTTACCCTTTTTCGCATTTTCTAATGTAGTATCCTTTAATATGACTTTTAATCCTGCCATTGCTGACACATACGCTATCCCTGCTCCCATCATACCAGCGCCCAAAATCCCAATACTGTTGATTTGCGTTGCTGGGACATTTTTGGGTCTGCCTGCTCCTTTATTTACTTCGTTCAGACCGAAAAAGGTTGTTCGGATAAGATTTTTGGCAACAGACGAGTTGGCTACTTTTACAAAATGACGGGCTTCTATCACAATACCACGGTCTATATTGACCAGCAAACCTTCATATACACATGACATTATCTCGATAGGGGCAGGATAATTTCCTTGGGTTTTGGCAAGGGTCATGGCAGTCCCGCCCATCATCAGTTGTACACCTTTAGGCGTTAAGACATTTCCGCCTGGTACTTTGAAATTTTCTCTGGCCTTAATTTTTCCCGTTTTTTTATCTATTTCATCCCAAGGCTGTACTGCAATTGGATGTGCTTCTATCCATTCTACAGCTTTCTGAAACATCTCCTCTGGAGAATCTGCTAGCTGGTTGACCATACCAAAAGCCAATGCATCCTTAGGAGAAACTTTTTTACCTTCGAGCAATAGCGGTGCTGCGGCTTCCATTCCAATCATACGTGGTAAACGTTGGGTACCACCTCCACCTGGCAACAAGCCAATGGTTACTTCTGGCAAACCAATGATAGATTTAGGATTGTTGAGTGCTATTCGATGATGACATGCCAAACAAACCTCATAGCCGCCGCCCAAGGCTGTGCCATTCATGGCTGCCACAATAGGCTTGCCGTTGGTTTCCATTTTTCTGAAAATGGTATTCAGACTTATCGAAAGCTTGAAAAGTTCTTCGGGAGCTCGCCCATTATTTTGAAGAATCATTTTCAAATCTGCTCCTGCAATAAACTCTGGTCGTTCTGAGGTCAGAATGATTCCTTTTACATCAGGATTAGTATAGACTTTTTCAAGTGCCTCAGACAACGCAGGAATAGATTCGTTGTTGAGTACATTCATAGGCTGATTGGCGATATTGATACCCAATACAGCTACATTATTTTGGATATTGATAGTAATCATTTGTGTCGTCATTAAATAGAAGTTGAATCATCATTTAAGTATTATAGAGCAAGCCCTAAATACGCTCAATAACGGTGGCGATTCCCATACCTCCTCCAATACATAAACTGGCAAGTCCTGTACCTTTACCTGTACGCTCCAATTCGTCGAGTAGTGTCATCAAGATGATTGCACCTGTGGCGCCAAGTGGATGCCCCAAAGCAATAGCTCCACCGTTTACATTAACTTTGCCGTGGTCAACTCCCAACACGTCCATAAATAGCATAGGAATAGCCGCAAACGCCTCATTTATCTCAAATAAATCTATATCTTGAATATTCATTCCATTGCGTTTGAGCACTTTTTGCGTTGCAGGTATTGGGCCTGTTAGCATAATGGTAGGCTCTGAGCCACAAACCCCAAAAGCAGAGATTTTTGCTCTTGGTTTTAGTCCTAATTTTTCTCCAATAGCTTTATTTCCTATCAATATTCCCGCAGAACCATCCACAATTTGTGAGGAGTTTCCTGCGTGATGTACGTGATTGATTTCATTAAGTTCTGGATATTTCATCAGCGCCAACTGGTCGAGTCCCATTTGTCCCATCATTTCAAAAGAAGGGCGCAATTTGGCCAAACCTTCTACGGTGGTGTCTGGACGCATACCTTCATCGTAGTTGAGCACCTCTATACCGATTTCATCTTTTACCCCAAACATTGAATGGCTGAAGCGGCCATCTGCGTGCGCAGCGGCTGCGCGTTGCTGTGATATTACGGCAAATTGGTCAACTGCCTGACGTGAATAACCATATTTTGTAGCTATTAAGTCTGCTGAGATACCTTGAGGAACAAATTTGTGGGTTGCGATAAGCTGTGGATTCATCATCATAGCGCCACCATCAGCACCCATCGCTACACGCGACATCGACTCGATACCTCCTGCAATGATCAATTCTTGTTGACCCGACATGATATAAGCCGCTGCCATATTTACTGCCTCCAAACCAGAAGAACAAAAACGGTTGATTTGAACTCCCGCGACCGACTGTGGATAACCTGCTGCCAATACTGCTGTACGAGCAATATCGGCACCTTGTTCGCCAATAGGTGTGACACAACCCATAATTACATCATCGACCAACGAGGTATCGAGTTGGTTACGGTCACGGAGTTGTTCTAATACTTGTTGAGCCAATTGTACAGGTTGAATATCGTGTAGTGAGCCATCAGATTTACCTCTTCCACGAGGGGTGCGAACGGCATCATAGATATAAGCTTCGTTCATAGTTAAAAGCTAGTTTTTGATGATTTGAATACTAGAGAAGAAAAACTATTGCTAAAATTACATAAAAATATTATGCTTGCATACTATTTTTATGTAATTTTTTTAATAATAAATTTAGTTTTGTAGAGAATTTGGTATCTTGTTGATGAAAAATCTTCTAACGAGATTTATCTATCGAGGAGTGTAATAAGAACTACTGTTTTTCCTTATCAATGGTGTGTAGGCATTGCCCAAAGAAATGTTCGATTACAAAAAGTAAAATTTATATTCTTGTTAAATATTTGAAAATGAATTGATAGTATAAGGTTTCTTTCCCAAATTTCTGAATAAACTCAAACATTTTAACCATGCATCATTTACTTATCGCCTCGTTGCTTTCGGTAGGACAGCCTACAGCTCAGTTGTCTGACATCACGATTTCTCAGACTATTTCAGTACATGCTGATTCATTGAGCTTCAAAGATTATTTTGGGAATTATATAATGCAAGCCAATGACCAGATTCCTAAAATCAAAATTTATTACAAAAATGGATCATTGGTGGCATTGGCAGGAGATTATCCTGAGACCAAGTTGACTAAGAAGCAAGATGATGAATTTGAAGAAGCCAATTATGGTGCTGCTGTATTTTTTATCAGAAAAGATGGAAATGTAGTAGGAATAAAGGTGGTAGTTCAAGGACAGGAAATGTTAGGAGATAAGGAGATGTAAAAAAAAACTTCTGACAACATAGAACCCTATTTTCCAAAGCCGCCACTTTGTACAATGAGTTCATATAGTTAGTCAGAAGTTCTAACAATTTTAATTAACCTTCTCCTCAGCCGCCACTAAGTAAGTAGGTTCAATAATTTTGTGATTAGTTATTTAGTAATTACAAAATTATCTGTAGTAACATATATTGACAAAAGTCAATGGATGAAATATGTATTTATTTTACAATTGCTGAAAATTGATGTTAAATGGAAGTGGGGTGTGATAAAACCCTGACACTCTTTCTTTGATCTATAGCTTTTGTTTCTCTTAGATACAATTGTACGGTATTTTCTAGTCCATAATAGAGCGCATCACATACCAAGGCATGACCAATAGACACTTCCAAAAGGTTAGGAATATTTTGTTGGAAGTAACGAAGGTTTTCCAAACTCAAATCATGTCCAGCATTGATGCCCAAACCTAGTTGATTAGCCACTTTAGCAGCACTGATAAAATCCTTAATCGCAGCTTCACGATTTTGTGCGTAATGTTCTGCATAAGGTTCGGTGTAAAGCTCGATTCGGTCTGTACCTGTTGCTTTAGCCCCTTCAACCATACGCTCGTCGGCATCCACAAAAATTGAGGTACGAATTCCTGCTTCCTTAAACATCGCAATTAAATCTTGCAAGCGACTTTTATGCGTAATTGTATCCCATCCTGCATTTGATGTAATAGCGCCAAGCGCATCAGGCACAAGGGTTACTTGCGTGGGTTTGGTAGCTAATACCAACTCTACAAACTTGCCTTCGGTAGGGTTACCTTCGATATTGAACTCGGTGGTGACGATTTCTTTCAAATCATATACATCCTGATAACGAATATGGCGCTCGTCAGGACGAGGGTGTACTGTAATACCTTCTGCACCAAAGCGCTCGCAGTCCATAGCGACTTTAACCACATTAGGATTGTTGCCACCTCTTGAGTTACGAATGGTAGCAATCTTGTTGATATTTACACTAAGTTTAGTCATAGTATTCAAAAGCAATGCTCGACAAAAGTGCTCGAATGTCGAGAGTAATGGTGAATGATTGAATAGTTTTGTATTTTTGTAAAAACTGTACAAAATTTCTGTGAAGTTATAGCATAGCTCCTGTTATGGAAATGTTTTGCGGATGATTTTTGTTCAAAAGTAAGAAACAGTATTTTGGGTATCGGGTTTCAGCAATTGGTTTTCGGGGCAATGAGCGAGTTGATGATATGCTTTTGGCTTCAGGCTTTATGCGGTAGGCTAAAGGTTAAATAGTATTTCTCATAAAATAATAGAAACTTTTTTGCCTAATTCTTACATCGAATACCCACTTAATTTTAAAATAATTATTTATCAAATAGAACTATGTCACTAAAAGCAAATATCGAAAGTGGTATCAAAGATGCCATGCGTGCCAAAGACCAAGATCGTTTGAGAGCGCTTCGTGCTATCAAATCTTTAATTTTATTAGAAGAAACTTCTGGTAACAGTACTGGCGAATTGTCTACAGACGCCGAAATGAAAATCTTGACAAAAGCAGCCAAACAACGTAGAGATTCAATGGAAGTATTCGTGGCGCAAGGTCGTAGCGATTTGGCTGAAAAAGAACAAGCCGAGTTGACTGTAATTGAAGAGTTTTTGCCAAAACAACTAACCGAAGAAGAATTAAAGGCAAAATTGTCTGAAATTATGGCTCGTGTAGGTGCTTCTGCTCCTTCAGATATGGGAAAAGTAATGGGTGTTGCTACCAAAGAGTTGGCTGGATTAGCTGATGGCAAAGTTATTTCTGCTACAGTAAAAGCCCTTCTAGGATAATTTTTCTTACATTTTTGACTGTTGATTTTGATTAATTTGCTCAAAATCAACAGTTTTCTAACTTTCTATGCTGTGAAAGTCATTGATATTTTTATACTTCTTCCAATTTTGTGGGGAGCTTTTATTGGCTACCAACGAGGAATTATTATAGAAGTAATTTCTATTTTGGCTTTTATCATTTCTGTTATTATTGGTTTCAAAACACTTGGTGTGGCATCAGATTGGTTATCGCCCTACATGACTAGTAAGGTAACAGATAGAGTTTTGCCCTATGTAGGATTTGGAGCGGTGTTTTTCCCGATTGTGTATCTAATCAATAAATTGGGTTGGGTACTTCGTAAATCTATCAAAGCAACTGTATTGGGTCAGTTTGATTCCTTGGTAGGTGCTTTGGTTGGTGGAATGACTTGGGCTTTTGGGATTAGTATTATTCTGTGGCTTGGCTCGGCGATTGGTGTGCAAATTCCTCCCAAAAACGAGAAAGGCCCCTACTATTTATTACCTATTGTAAAACCATTTGCTCCTTCTATTATAGAAAAAGCTGTGGATAAAGTTCCTACACAAATTAAGAGATTTAGCGAGCCTCATCAATCATAAGAGGGTTGTCTTCCAACCAACTCATAGAATATTATTAAATTGTAAAAAACTGTATAACAATAGTTTATAAGTTTTTACAAAAATACAATGAATCCATAAAATGCGATAAATCATTGTATTTAACTACCTCTCTCAGTATCAATCCGATAAAAATTAGTCGTACCTTTGCAAAAGCAATCACTTGTTTATTCACACTAGACTATCCTAGGGTAGTTGTAGCCACAAAAAAGATGAGCGGCGCACAGTATTAGGAAAGAAAGTTCTACGAAAGAGGTTCAACTATTGCAGATTGGGAATTTCTGATTTTGGAAATAAAGTAAAACAACTTTGTTGTTGATAGAATATTAAGTAAAAAGCGGGTTGTAAGTAGAAAAACGTTATTAGTTAACAGTATATTGGTTATTTGAAAATATTCATAATCAAAAGATTATAGTCAAATGTTGCCTCAGATATACTATTATTTTAATCTTTTCTATTACTTACTTCCGAAATCAAAAAACCAAAATCATTATCCTTTAGTATCTTTCGTGGAGTACTCGTCAGAAATGTTGAGAGTCTTAGAAAGTGGGCATATCGACTCATCTCGATTTAAGTATAAAGTTTATTATGGAAGTTGTAGTAGCTAACAAAAAAGATATTAGAAAGCTGAGCCTTAGCCAAATTAAAGAGTTTTTGGTAGAAAAGGGTGAGCAAGGATTTAGAGCCAAACAAGTATATGAG
Organism: Flectobacillus sp.; assembly: GCF_049240685.1. Taxonomy (NCBI): domain Bacteria; kingdom Pseudomonadati; phylum Bacteroidota; class Cytophagia; order Cytophagales; family Flectobacillaceae; genus Flectobacillus; species Flectobacillus sp. Next base: position 43,322 of record NZ_JBMLSD010000399.1, on the reverse strand, counting down.
TGGCTTTGGAAAAAATCTGTACAAAGTTTTGACGAAATGACAAACCTCTCTAAAAAAATGAGAGAGGTATTGGACGAAAACTTTGAAATTCGTGCGGTTACAGTAGCAGAAAAGCAAGTATCATCTGACAAAACGATAAAATCATCGTTTCAGTTATTTGATCAAAATTTGGTAGAAGGCGTACTCATTCCTGCCGATGATCGTATGACTGCTTGTGTATCCTCACAGGTAGGTTGCTCTTTAACGTGTAAGTTTTGCGCTACAGGTTATATGGATCGCAAGCGTAATCTTGACCCTGCCGAAATTTATGACCAAGTGGTGCGCATCCGTGACCAAGCAGAAGGGCATTACCAAACGCCATTGACCAATATTGTGTATATGGGTATGGGCGAGCCTTTGTTGAACTATGCCAACGTACTGCAATCAATCGAGCATATTACATCGCCAGAAGGGCTTGGGATGTCGCCCAAACGCATTACGGTATCGACAGCGGGTATTGCCAAAATGATTAAAAAATTAGGCGATGATGAAGTAAAATTCAATTTGGCATTGTCTTTACACGCTGCTAACGATGTAAAGCGAAATCAAATTATGCCAATCAATGAGAGCAATACCTTAGAAGCCCTCAAAGAAGCCTTACAGTATTTTTACAAGAAAACAGGAAGTAGAATTACACTTGAATATATCGTTTTCTATCGTTTCAACGATACCTTAGAAGATGCAAAGGAACTCTGGCAATTCGCCAAGCAGTTTCCTTGCAAAGTTAATATTATTGAATACAACCCTATTGCCGAGGCAAACTATACCAATACAGACCCATTGACTTTGGAAAAATTTGCGAAGTTTTTGGAAGATAAAGGTATGGTAGTAAATATTCGTCGCTCAAGAGGAAAAGATATTGATGCAGCTTGCGGGCAGTTAGCAGGTAAAAAAAAGACTGAAAATTAATACATTTGTGGTATCCTAGATTTGGGGTACTTTTTTAAAACAAAAAAAACAACAACTAGTTAATACTCAAAACTAACCCTATAATCTTTGAAAATAAAGCTCTGTAAAGGGATTTAAAATCGATTATACAAGAAAACCATCTCAATGGAAAAAGTAAGTTTCAACAACAAAAACAGTGTTTTTTTTAATGCATTACGCAAAAAAGTAAACGATTATTTTCAAACAAATCAGATTAAGCCAACAGGTAATATCAAGTTGTATTTCAAATCAACTACGCTTCTTGCTAGTGCAGTTGCGTTGTATTTGATTTTGGTGTTTTTTACGCCAACAGCTTGGGTTTCTGTCTTGCTTTCGGCTTTGTTAGGTTTCAATATGGCTGCTATCGGCTTCAATATTATGCACGATGGCGCGCACGGAAGCTTCTCTGAACGCAAATGGGTGAATGAGCTAATGGGGTATTCGCTGAATATGATTGGCGGAAGTGTGTATTTGTGGAAATTTAAGCACAATTTCAATCACCACTCATTTACTAATATTGATGGGATGGACGATGATATTGACATTAAGCCTTGGATTCGTGTAAGTTCAACACAGGAAAAATATTGGTTTCACCGTTTTCAATACATCTATTGGGTGTTTTTGTATGGTTGGACGTATTTGTTATGGATTTACTGGCAAGATTTTCAGAAATATTTTACTGGAAAAGTGGGCGAAACTAAATTTAGAAAAATGGATACCAAAGAACATCTTATTTTCTGGATTACCAAAATCGCTTATGTAGCAGTTTTTGTAGCATTGCCTATTTACCGTTTAGGAATTGTAGATGCTATGATTGGTTATTTTGTCATTGCTTTTGTTTGTGGGTTTGTAAGTGCAGTAGTATTCCAATTGGCACACGTTGTAGAACACACAACATTTCCAATGCCAGATGAAGAAACTTCTAAGATTAATGTAGAGTGGGCCATTCATCAAATCCAAACTACTGCCAATTTTGCTACTCGAAACAAAATTGTTTCATGGTTTACTGGAGGGCTTAATTTTCAGGTAGAACATCACCTTTTTCCAAAAATCAGTCATATCCATTATCCAAAAATCAACGAGTTGGTAAGAGAAACTTGTCAGCAATTTGGCATTGAATATCTCGAATATCCAAGTGTTTTAAGTGCCTTGCGTTCGCATGTGATGTATTTGAAACAGGTAGGAGTTGCTTAAGTGATTGCGAATTATTGATGATTGAGCTTAACACTCAATCTTATGATAGAAAGTCCATTGTATCAATATTGATGCAATGGACTTTTACTTTTACAATGGTCTATGAAAATAATTCCTTTGTCTTATAAAATCCTCTTTTGGGCGATTCACCTACTGATTTTTCCTGTTCACTTTTAATCTACTATTTTTCAATAACGAACGCTCATATTCTCAAGTCACAGGTGTGTAATCAATCAAACCCAATCAAGGATATGAAATTCAAAATCACTATTGCAATCGCAATTTTATTTGCCACATTAATAGCTGTAAGTTGCAAACAAGACGACTCTGTAGTTTCGTCTTCGGCCACAGCATCTATCTCTGCCTTAAACTGCTCTTCTGCGACATTTTCGGCTACTCCTGTAGCTGGTACTGCGTTTACAGGTACTGCCACTGTGCCTTATACAGGTGGTAATGGAGGGTCGTATGCCACGGGTACTGCTATTTCGTCGTCGGGTGTAACTGGACTTACGGCCACTCTCACCGCTGGAACATTGGCGTCTGGGGCAGGCTCGGTGATATTTGCCATTACTGGTACTCCAGCTACGAGTGGTACTGCTACTTTTGCGATTACCGTCGCAGGCCAATCATGCACTATCTCCTTGACGGTGAATACTACTAGCTCGGGTACTTCGGGTTCTGGTGGAACTGGTACAACTTGGTCAATAGATACCGATATCACCAATATAGTAGCAATGGCTGAAGCCTTTAAAGCTACGCTTTCTTCTACGCAAATTACTTCGTTACAGGATACTTACAACAAAAGCCATGCTCAGAAATGGTCTAACCTTCCCGAAGGATTGTATCGTGGTCGCTCGGGTTTACAGACCAGTACTTTGAGTACAACACAATGGACAGCTTTTTATAATTTATTAAAAGTAGCTACAAGTTCAGTAACCAATGAAGGTAATGCCGAATATTTAGGCATTCTGGCGGCGGATGACTACTTGAACTCGATTGGTGGAGGTTCAGATTATGGATCTGGCAACTACTATATTGCTTTTATAGGAACCCCAAGTACAACAGGCCTTTGGTGCTTGCAGATAGGCGGTCACCACGGAACAATTATTTATACTTACAATGGTGGAAAAATGACAGGTGGTACCCCTTCGTTTCGTTCTACCGAGCCATTCCCTACTTATACATGGAAAACAGTCACATACAATCCCATGCAACAAGAACTAACTGCATTAGCTAATATGTTGAATGGGCTAAGTTCAACAGAATTAGCAACAGCGAAGCGTTCAGCGGCTCAGAATGATTTGATTTTGGGACCTGCTCAAGATGACAAGTTTCCCACTACTAAAACTGGTATAAAAGTAGGAAACTTGACTGCTGCCAAGCAAGAGTTGGTATTAGCGGCTATCAAAACTTACACAGATGATTTGGATGACAAAGCTGCTGCTGCGGTTTACGCAAAATATAAAGCTGATATAGCAGATACCTATATTTCTTATTATGGAAATACCAGTTTGACAAATAGTGGCGACTATGTACTAATCGACGGTCCTAATGTATGGATTGAATTTTCGATGCAAGGAGGTATTATCGTTCGAAACGCGAATCATCCTCACTCTGTGTGGAGAGATAGAAAAGCTGATTATGGTAGCAACTAGGTGGTATTAATGCTGAATTGCGAGTGGTGAATTGTGAATGTAAATTTTTTTTAGTAATCAGTCATGAGGATTCGGTAACCATATTTCAATCATTTTCTGTAGAAACATTTTATAGTTTTAGACTAAATCTTAATGTGGGTAAAGTGGATAAGATTTTGCCCACATACGTAAGCTCAAAACTCTACATTCCCAACTCATCACTTTTACTTATGTCGTCCGTTAAGCTTAAATCGTTATATCTTCTTTTTTTCTTTTTAGGAAAATTTCAACTTTTTAGCCACCCTATGCCAAGTTCGATGGTTGTGCTGAAGGTACATGAAAAAAGTATTTCAGGAGAAATACAATTACCTTTAGGAGAGCTTCAATCTGCTATTGGTATGAGCGTAAATGACCATTCAGAACATTTGGTTGAGCGTCTTGGAGATACGCTACGTCATTATTTGATGGCACATATTCGCCCAAAGAGTTTTGATGGCAAGGCTTGGGCAGTTACATTAGGGAAAATGTGGGTAACTGAGGAAAAAACAAATCGTGCCACGGGCGACTATAAAGAGCTGATCGTTGAGTTTATGATAACGCCACCATTGAATTATGATTTACGCAATTTTTACTTTGATTATGATGTAATCTTGCATCAAGTAGCTAGTCATCAAATTTTGGTAAATATCAAAGAAGACTGGCAACAAGGTTTGGTTTCGGAGGATTCAACTTTACAACAAATTGGCGTAATTGCTTTAGACGTGCCTACGGGTAAGATTCCCGTTTTTCAGGTCAGTCTACAGCAAGGAAGTGCTTGGCGTGGATTCAAGAATATGGTAGTGTTGGGCATTGAGCATATTGCCGAAGGTACCGATCATATTTTGTTTATATTGACACTTCTTTTACCCGCAATGTTGATGCTTGAGGGTAAAAAGTGGGGAGCCTACAAAGGCTTAAAACCAAGCTTATTGTCTTTACTCAAAATAGTAACTGCCTTTACTATCGGGCATTCTATCACTTTATTGTTAGGGGCTTCTCAATGGTTGAGTTTACCCGTAAAGCCTATTGAAGTTTGCATTGCTATTACCATTTTGGTTTCGGCCATACATGCATTCAAACCTATTTATCCTCAAAAAGAAGTCTTAATTGCAGGAGGTTTTGGGTTAATTCATGGAATGGCTTTTGCCGAAACTCTGACTAATTTAGAGCTTAGCGTCAAACAAATGATATTGAGTATTTTGGGTTTTAATGTTGGTATCGAGCTAATGCAACTAGGTATTATTCTGATTATGTTTCCTTTTTTGATTTGGCTGTCTCAAACTCGATTTTATACAGTTTTTCGCCAGATTAGTGCTTTTCTGATGATAGGAATGGCATTGATTTGGATGCTAGAGCGTATCATTGAGTAAGCTTTGTAAAAAAAGACCAGATTCCTGAGCTTTCGGCTTTCAAGTATGGGCAATCTGCAAAAGTATTTATTCAGAAATCTGGGCTGAATAGTAGGAAAGATTAAATTAATAGTAAATCTGAAGTGGAATTTGACTATAACCTTTTGATGATGAATATATTCAAATAACCAATATTATTAACTAATAATATTTTCCTACTTAGATAATAAAATTTTAAAAACTTCACTCATAAGGATTGGAGAAAATACATTGGATATCATACTTTCACTCGTATTGGTATCAATTACTCAAATACCTACCTTAATTTTATCCTACAAGAGTGCCTGAGCCCAATCGGCTAAGATATCCTCTATATTTTCTAGTCCTACCGAAACACGCAATAAATTGTCTGGAGTAGGACTTGAAGGACCTTCTACTGACTTACGATGCTCGATTAGGCTTTCGACCCCTCCCAGACTAGTAGCAGTTGTAAAGAGCTGTAATTTACCTGTCACATTCATGGCATTTTGTGCGTCACCTTTGATTTGTACAGAAAGCATAGCTCCCGGTTCTGACATTTGCTGTAGAGCAACAGCATATTGTGGATGTGAAGGCAAACCAGGGTAATGTACCGCTTCAATGGCAGGATGCTGGGCAAGATACTCGGCTAATTGCTTGGCATTTGCTGTCTGTGCTTTTACTCTCAATGGCAAGGTTTTGATACCCCTAGCCACCAACCAACATTCGAATGGAGAAGGTACTCCACCTGTAAGCTTTTGAATATTTCTGATTTTTGTAGATAACTCTCCTTCCTCCTTCAAAATCAGAGCACCCCCAAGTACGTCGCCATGACCTCCAAAATATTTAGTGGTAGAATGCATCACAATATCGGCGCCCAATAAAAGAGGACGTTGTAAAACTGGTGTTGCCCAAGTATTGTCTACAGCGCATAATATACCATGTTGATGTGCTAAAGCTGCGATAGCAGAGATATCCGAAATTTTCAATTGAGGATTAGAAGGAGTTTCTAGCCAAATTAGCTTGGTATTTGTTTGAATAGCATTTTTTACAGCCTCCAAATCCGTTGTATCTACTTTTGTTAGGCTTAGTCCCCAATGCGAAAAGATATCTTCAATCAATACATTAGTAGCAAAATAGGCATCATCTGGTGTTATGATATGGTCGCCAGACTTAAACGCTTGAAAGAGCGCAGTAGTAGCTGCCATACCCGAGGCGAAGGCAAAGCCAACTTCGCCAGCTTCGAGCAATGCCAAGCTTTTTTCGAGTAACTGTCGATTGGGGTTGTCATTACGAGCATAAATATATCCATGCGCATACGAGCCATCTGTTTCTCGCTCAAAAGTGGTTGAGAGATATATAGGCGAAGCAACCGCACCAGCATTGGCATCGGTCATTTGCGTGCTTTTTATTGCTAAAGTTTCAATATTCATTCCGAAGGTTAGTTGATAAAAGTTTGATATAAAGTAAATGCTAAAACTAGTTTTTTTGTTCTTACAAATTTAGTTCACTATTTTGGATTTTGTAACAATTTACCGATGCCGATATAAAAGGATAAAAAGTAAATCCGAACTCAATAGTTTTGAAAAAAGCACTTTTTACGTATATTTATAAGTCCTTCAAAACGACCTATTTCGTCTTCTTTTTTAACCTAATTTTCTATAGAAATGACTGACTCAACAAAATTGCCATCAGATAATGCTGGTAGTTCTTCAAGAAGGGATTTTTTAAAGGCCGCTTCTTTGACCCTCGGAAGTTTTTACATTGTTCCTCGCCATGTTCTTGGCAAAGGCTTCACTGCACCCTCTGACAAGTTAAATATCGCTGCTATTGGCTGTGGTGGTAAAGGCTGGACAGACTTAAACGGTGCTTGGGACAATGGCAAGAACAATATTGCTGCTCTTTGTGATGTAGACGACCGTCAGGCAGCTAATGCGATTAAGAAATTCCCGAATGCTAAGTATTACAAAGATTTTAGAAAATTATTTGAAGCTGAGAAAAACAATATTGATGCCGTAACGGTGTCTACGCCCGACCATACGCACTACGTAATTGCAATGGCTGCGATGCAAATGGGAAAACATGTTTACGTACAAAAGCCTTTAGCTCATAACATTGCTGAGGTTCGTAAAATGACTATTGCCGCTCGCGAAAATAAAGTGGTGTCTCAGATGGGAAACCAAGGTTCATCGGGCGATGGCGTTCGTCGTATGATGGAATGGTACAAAGCGGGTTTGATTGGTGAAGTCAATCGAGTTCATGCTTGGACAAACCGCCCTGTATGGCCACAAGGTTTAGCCAAACCACAAGGGAAATTTGATGTGCCCAGCGAATTGGACTGGGACTTGTGGTTGGGACCAGCCACTTACGAAGAGTACAACCCAGGATATCATCCATTCAACTGGCGTGGTTGGGTAAACTTCGGTACAGGTTCACTTGGCGATATGGCTTGTCACATGATGGATCCTCCTTATCGTGTTTTAGGACTTGGGTATCCTTCAGAGGTAGAATGTAGCATAAGTGATGTTTGGACAGGCCCTTTCAAACAAGGCTATTTCCCTGAAAGTTTTCCAGCGTCGTCGATGATTCACCTCAAGTTTCCAAGAAAAGGTAAAGAACCTGTAAAAATGACTTGGTATGATGGCGGTCTAATGCCAGAACGTCCAGAGGAAATTCCTGCCGATGTAAAATTGGGTGACTGGAGTGGTGGAGTGCTCCTAATGGGTACCAAAGGTGTCATGATGTGTGGTGTATATGGTGCCAATCCATCGCTTTGGCCAGAAGCTAAGCTCAAGGAAAAAGGTGACAAACTCCCAATTTCTATTCCAAGAGTTGTGGGCGCCGATAACGAAGGGCATTACCAACAATGGCTACAGGCTTGTCGTGATGGATATGGCAAACATCAACCATTAAGTTCATCATTTGACTATGCAGGGCCTATGTCCGAGACCGTATTGATGGGTAATTTGGCCATTCGTAGTTATTTTTATCGTACTCCGAAAAAGGATAAACAGTGGCTACAAGAATATGATTATCCTGGTCGTAAAAAGCTGTTATGGGATGGAGAAAATATGCGTATTACCAATTTTGAAGAGGCAAACCAATTTGTAAAAAGAGAATATCGTCAAGGTTGGAGTATGTAAGTATTATTTCGGACTCGGGATTTCTGATTGCGGAAATATAAAATTACCTCATTACTTTCCACAATCAGAAATCTCAAATCCGAAACCGTTCTAAGGTTTTTGTAAAACTCTGATTTTTAGTGTTTTAACTCATAAACAAACATAAATCATTCCTAATTAGCGATTGAGTGATTATGTGAAAACCCGTAGAGACGCAATGATTGCGTCTCAATGATTGCGCCCAAGTCATTTGTATCGAGCATAATAGCATCAAAAAAGCGGTCGAAAAATAGGTTTTCGACCGCTTTTTTGTAAAAACTTGGAGAATAATCCTAATCCTAAACATTCGGGATGACTTATGTTTTCTGTTAAGTAAATCGTATCGATGTTCTCATTAGTATCTCGTTATTTTTAATCAGTTTCTAAACATTTCTTCTTCTGCGACGGGCAATGGGCAAAATACTTTTATCGAGCAATTCTACGTAGTCTTTGTGTATGGAGCTAATGTACTGGCGATTGACAAGGTGTTTACGACTAATACGCACAAAACCTTCGTCGGTTTTCGTAGCAACTCGTCCGATAGTCTGTGCCATAATATCTTTTCTACCTGTTTGTAAATACACGAAGGTATAATTGATGGAGCCTTCGAAATACATAATGTCTTGGGAAAAATAAAAGTATTTTCGCCCGATAGTTAAGCGAGGAGGTTGGGTAGTGTTCATGATGTGAGCTATTAATTTTTGGGAAACAAGGTTAATACAAATATCAAATTAGTGGCTCAGGCATCAAATACTTAGCGTTCAGTATTTTAGAAAGTGGCAAGAAATTGGAATTGTACTAATCGAAGATAGTTTTTAAGTAAAAATGAAATTATTTTAAGGTACATTATCTCTTCACAAAGGATTGTAACTTTGTGTCGATAACTCCATAATAGATAGACAAAAAGATGGATTTTTGGGGGAATACTCATATCTAATGGAGTATTATTTGCATTCTCAGGTCTCTTTCTCTTGAAAGTTTATCTATTTAATTAACAATTATCTTATGAACCTAAACATCTCTCCCAACTCAAGTAAAGAAGAAATTTTCGAACAAATTGCCTCAGAATTAGCAACCTTGGGGTTTAATGTTGTTAAGCAAGACCAAACTCGTCCTTGGGGTGGTTTTTTTGTAATTGACGAAACTCAAGCTCCTGCATTTGCAAGTACGTATTTCCCTCATTTGGAAATGTCTGAAATTCAGATTACCAATAAGTTAAGCCCCAAAATTTTGGTTGTAGCACCCGAAAAACGCCTTTCTTGGCAGTATCACTTTCGTCGTGCTGAGATTTGGAAAGTAATTGCTGGAACAACCGTGGGTGTAAAAATTAGCCCAACCGACGAAGAAGGCGACGAGGTAAAAAGATTGGAATCAGGTAGTTTTATCCAAATGGATAAGGGCGAACGTCACAGACTAATCGGTTTGGAATCGTGGGGAGTGGTTGCTGAAATTTGGCAACATACCGACCCCGAAACACCATCTGACGAAGAAGATATCGTACGTTTGCAAGATGACTTCGGTAGATAAGTCAGTTTTAGTGGTGAATTGTGAGTGATGAATTGCGAATGTAAAATTTATAACTCATAATTCAGCACTAATAATTAGTTAGTAAAATAAAATTTAAGTTTTATGTTGAAGGCAACAGGCGCTAGGCAAAGAGTGTTAAATTGTGCTTGCCTAATGCCTTAAAGCCGAGTGCTTCAATCTGGTATCATCATTGAATACTTACAGTCTTTCCCATTATAGTTTGCCACTGTTGATCTTCATTATCGCTGCATAGCCCCTTTCCATCATTATGTACGCCTTGTCAAAATACAATTTATTATAAAATATCATAATATAGTTATATTTTTCAAAATCTTCTTTATCAAGGCTTTACCATTTATCCATACCCATTTCCATTCATCATACTGGTAGGACTTTTCTACAAAAAATCACAGAAAACTTTGAACCTTTTTATAGTTTCCATAGTTTTGCCTTTGGAAACTATAAGAAACCAAATAGTTTCCAGCCTCTGCTAAACTTGCAAAATCAGCCACACTATCAAGACTTTAGCAATTTTAACAATTAGAAATGAAGGAAAGAATTATTGAAACCAGCGGTCGTTTATTTATGCGTTATGGGGTAAAATCTATAACGATGGATGACATTGCCAAGGAGTTGGGGATTTCTAAAAAAACCATTTATCAACATTTTTCGGATAAAGACGAAATAGTTTTTCAGGTTGCGGTACATCTATTAGAGGAAGATAAGAGTGAGTATCAAACCATGACGGATACTTCGAAGAATGTGGTCGAAAAGATGGTTAAGACCATCGAAATGTTAAAAAAATCTTTTTGTGAAATCAACCCAACGATGCTTTATGACATCAAGAAATACCACCCTCGTGCATGGAATTTATTCATGGAGCACAAACAGAATTTTATTCTGACTCAAATGATTAGAGACCTTGAAAAAGGTATCTCTGATGGCTTGTTTAGACCAGAAATCAAAGTAGAAATTATAGCCAAAATACACCTAGAATCAATTTTTATTGCATTTGATATGCAAGTTTTTCCACCTGATAGATTTTCGTTTATTGAAGTTCAAATCGCCTTGATTGACCATTTTATTAGAGGTGTTTTGTCAGACGAAGGTCTCAAATTATATAATAACTATCTCAATCTGTTAAGTGAATGAGTGATGAATAATTAGGGGTGTAAAAAGGTTTTTAAAACTGTTTATTTCGGATATCGGATGTTGGATTTCGAAAGTGTATGCTTCTATATTTTGTAAGAAATAAGGGCGTTTTGCTTTATTTCCGAAATCAGAAATGCCAAATCTGAAATTGTTGGAAATCCTAAGTACAGGATTAATGGATAATCAGCGATTTGGTATGTTTTTCTACTACATACAAATATTCAATTATTCTTTTTCTCAAGTCACAATGCATATATGTTCTTTAAAATTTTACTAATTATCTAGTCAAAAATGAAAACTAAACTTAAAAGTAGCTTACTGACTTTCAGTATATTGCTTACTTCGGTAGTAGCGCGTGCCCAACAAAGCTACACCCTCAAGGAAGCGATAGATTATGCAGTAAAGAACCATTCGAATGTAAAAACCGCACAGCTTGATGTATTGAATGCCAGCGCCAAGGTAAATGAAATCAAAGCGATGGGATTGCCACAGGTAAATGCAAATATTGGGTATACCAACAACCTTATTATTCAGAGGGTATTTATTCCAGCCAGAACATTTGACCCAAATGCAAAAGAAGGCGATGTGGTAGCTGCCGAATTTGGGGTCCGTAATAGTGGTAGTGCCGTAGCGAGCTTGAGCCAATTATTGTTTGATGGTTCGTATACTTTGGGCTTAAAAGCGGCTGACGTTTACAAAGAGTTATCAGCCAAGTCACTTACTCAAACCAAACAGCAAATTGCTGAAAATGTGACGAAGGCCTACTATGGTATTCTTGTCAATGAGGAGCGTTTAGAGATTCTTAGGCTCAATATTGGTCGCCTTGATTCACTTTTCAATCAAACCAAAGCATTGAATCAACAAGGATTTGTTGAAAAACTCGACGTACAACGATTAGAGGTACAAAAAAATAACCTTTCGATTGAATACAAAAATGTAGAGCGTTTGCAGGAATTGAGTTATAACTTACTCAAGTTTCAGATGGGTTTACCCCTAACAGAACCAGTGGCCGTAACCGACAAATTGAGCAGTGTCAACTTAAATGAATTTTTACCAGAAAACGAAACACCTTTCCAATATGGTGACCGTATAGAATATTCGATGTTGCAAACACAAGATCGTTTGGCCCAATTAGATTTGAAAAATCAAAAGGCAGGTTATTTGCCAAAAGTGTATCTGACAAGTACGTATGGGTATTCGACGGGGCGTCCACAATTTGGCGATTTAATTACAAAACCTTGGTTTAACGCCGCTACACTTGGCTTTTCTATCCAAGTTCCAATTTTTGACGGTTTCTCGAAAAAATACAAAATTATTCAAGCCGCGAATGCCGTACAGAAGATTAAAGAAAACTTTAATTTCTTACAAAATAGTATTGACTTGCAGGTAAAACAAGGTCAGATTACCTTGAAAAATGCCTACGAAACACTTCAAGAACAAAAACATAATATGGATTTGGCCAAAGAGGTTGTGCGTGTTACCAAAATCAAATATGAACAAGGTGTTGGTACAAACTTAGAATTAGTCAATGCCGAATCGTCATACAAAGAAGCTCAAAATAATTATTTTGCTACATTATACAATGTCCTAATTGCTAAGGTTGACCTTGATAAAGCCAAAGGCAAACTATATGTAGAATAATCCCTAATATTAAAATCGCAAAAAAGAAATAATGAAAAAGCAATACTTAGCAATAGCCTCTGCCTTATTTTTATTGGCAGCCTGCAATAAGCCAACAGATAAGAAAGCCGAATTGGAAGCCTTAAAAGCTCAAAAACAGGAAATTGAAACCAAAATCAAAGGTTTAGAGAAAGAATTAGGCAAAACAGAGAAAAAAGAGGAGCAAAAAATTGTAACGGTATCGGTAAGCCCAGTTCAACCACAAAGCTTCAAACACTTTGTTGAAGTCCAAGGGTTGGTAAGCTCCGAAAATATTGTACAAGTTACTCCACAAATGAGTGGACAACTAACTAGCGTGTTAGTAAGTGTTGGCCAAGCTGTAAAAAAAGGTCAATTAGTAGCTACAATCGACAATACTGTATTAAAGCAGTCGATGGCCGAAATCAAGCAACAGTTAGACCTTGCTGTTACGCTTTTCAACAAACAAAAAGCCCTTTGGGATCAACAAATTGGTACGGAGGTACAATACTTACAAGCAAAAGCCAATAAAGAAGCGCTTGAAAAACGTATTGTAACGATGGAAGCTCAATTGGCAATGACTAAAGTATATGCGCCAATCGCTGGCACAGTTGAGGTAGTTCGCCAAAAGGTAGGTGAAATGGGTATGCCAGGTCAGCCTATTTTTCAATTGGTAAACGTTGGGAATTTGAAAGTTGTAGGTAAAGTAGCTGATACTTATTTAGGTTCTGTAAAACGAGGAGATGCATTAAATGTGAAATTCCCAGATATCAATAAGGAGTTGAACACAAAAGTTGGGGTTGTAGATGCACTAGTAGATCCTGTTTCAAGAACTTTTGGCGTAGAAGCTAAAGTGCCAAACTTGGGTGGACAATTAAAGCCAAACCAAGTGGCCATTATGACTATCAACGATTTGTCAAAAGCTAATTCGATTGTGATTCTTCAAAACCTAATTCAGAATACAGAGTTAGGCGATATTGTTTATGTAGCTGTTACCGAAAATGGTAAAAAAGTAGCGCGTGGTCGTAAAGTAAAAACGGGTTTGAGCTATAATGGTAATATCGAAATCATCGAAGGACTTTCGGCTGGAGAGCTTTTGATTACGCAAGGATATCAAGACCTAGTTGATGGTACTCCGTTGAGCTACTAATCTAGATAAATATCTGGATTGTGGAAAACAATTAGTTATCCACAATCCAAATTCAATCGCATCATTTCTAAGGATAAATAGGTAAGAAATACTTGCCAACAGACCATAGCGTAAAAACCGATGGCTGTATAACTATCTGTATTAAAATGGAAAATCAAGAAAAAGATATACAAGAATTACCTCATGGTAGTGGTGGAATCTATAAGATGATTGGATGGCTAGCCTCCAATCAAACCACCGTTTACCTGTTCACCTTTATGGTGTTTTTGGCGGGTTTAGGTATCTATAGAAGCCTACCCAAAGAACAATTCCCTGATATTAAAGTACCACAAATTTATGTGCAAACTATTTATTTTGGTACAACCCCTGCGGATATTGAAAACGTAATCAACAAGCCTATTGAAAAACAACTAAAGACGATTCAAGGGGTAAAACGTATCAAATCAAACGCCTTGCAAGATGTATCGGTTATTCTTGTAGAATTTAACCCCAACGTCAAAGTTGAAGATGCATTGCAACGAGTACGAGATGCGGTAGATAAATCGAAGAAAGATTTACCGCAAAAGCTAGATTCAGGGCCAACAGCGCAAGATGTGAACTTTTCGGAATTTCCGATTATGAATATCAATTTGGCGGGTAATTATCCATTAGGAAAACTGAAAGATTATGCAGAAGAGCTACAAGACTTGATTGAGGGTTTGCCTGAGATTACCCGTGTGGATATCGTGGGTGCTTTGAACCGCGAAATCCAAATCAATCTTGATTTGTACAAAGCTCAGGCTTCAGGATTATCCTTTACTGATATCCAAATGGCTGTTCAAGGCGAAAATATCAATATTTCAGGTGGCGACTTGAATGTAGAAGGCGTACGCCGTACACTTCGTGTTAAGGGCGAGTTTAAGACAGTCGATCAAATTGCTAATATTATGTTACGCTCTTCATCGGGTGCCATGATTCGCCTTGGTGATGTGGCAGAAGTAGTTGATAGTCATGAGGAACGTCAGGATTTTGCTCGTTTAGATAACCGTTCGGTTATTACGCTCAACGTTATTAAACGAAGCGGAGCAAACTTGATTTCAGCTTCTGAGCAGATTGAAAAGATTTTGGACAAATATGAGGAAACTCGTTTGCCACAGGGGGTTAAGGTTCAAATTACCGCCGACTCATCAGAACGTACCAAATCTGATATTGATGACTTGGTAAATACCGTAATTTTAGGCTTTTTATTTGTAGTATTTGTATTGATGTTCTTCATGGGTGTGCGCGATGCCATCTTTGTGGGTTTGTCGGTACCATTATCTGCGTTAATTGCCTTTATTCCTTTGTATTTCTCTGGCTTTACGCTCAATACCATTGTATTGTTTGCTTTCTTACTAGGCTTGGGTATTGTGGTAGACGATGCCATTGTGGTAATCGAAAACTCTCACCGTATCTTTAACCAATTCCGTAAGTTGAGTATTGTTGAAGCCGTAAAATTAGCAGCATCGGAAGTGTTCTTACCTGTATTGTCAGGTACGCTTACCACGATTGCGCCATTTGTACCGTTGTTGTTTTGGCCTGGTATTGTAGGTGAGTTTATGAAATTTTTACCTATTACCTTGATTTATACGTTGTTTGCCTCTTTGTTGGTGGCCTATGTCATGAACCCTGTTTTTGCGGTATCATTTATGAAACGTCACGATGAAGAAACACATCACGTAGAAGGTATACAGTCATTAAAGAAACCGTTGATTATAATGGGATTGTTGGCAGTGGTAGGCTATTTTATCAATTTTGGTCTAGGCAACTTGTTTGTGTTTATCATGGCCTTGTATCTATTCAACCATTTTATTCTGACACCAAAAATTATTTTACCTTTTCAAGAAAAGGCACTTCCTGCTTTCAAAAACCGCTATCGTGCGGTAGTTGCTTGGGTAATTCATGGCAAACGTCCTATTGGTGTTGTAATTGCTACTTTCGGTTTGTTAGTATTTACTTTTTTCATGATGGGGGTTGTTCAACCTAAAGTGATTTTCTTCCCGAGTGGTGACCCAGACTACGTGTACATTTACAATGTTATGCCAGTAGGTACAGATGCTCGTACCACAGACTCGGTAACTAAGATTATTGAGAAACGAGTGTTTGGTATTATCAAAAAAAATAAAGCAGAAGTCGCAGTAAACTCGGTTATTTCGAATGTTGGCAAAAATGCGGGAGACCCTTTCAACCCAGATCGCTCGGCAACCCCACAAAAATCAAAAGTAACAGTGGCTTTTGTGAAAAAGACAGAACGTGGTGAAATTTCTTCAGAAAAAATCTTGCAAGAAATTCGTGACGAACTCAAAAAATCGCCTCTTCCTGGTTGTGAAATTTCGGTAGAAAGAGAGCGTAACGGTCCTCCAACTGGTAAACCCATTGCTATTGAGATTGCAGGAGATGATTTTACTATTTTACAAAAATTAGAAAAAGACGTTAAAGACAGAATCGAAAAATCAGGTATCAAAGGAATCGATGAACTAAAAAGTGATTTGATTACCAACAAGCCAGAAATTATCGTAGACGTTGATAAACAAAAAGCCCAAAGAGAAGGTATTTCTTCTTCACAAGTAGCCTTGGCTATTCGTACAGCCTTATTTGGTTCTGAAATTTCAAAGTTCCGTGACGATAAGGACGAGTATCCTATTCAGTTGCGAATCAAACAAAGTGATCGTAATCAAATCGAGAAACTTTTGAGCTTGAACATCACTTATCGTGATATGACTATGGGAGGCGTTTTGCGCCAAGTGCCTTTGAACTCAATCGCAACGATTAGCTATTCAACCACTTTTAGCCAAATTAACCGTAAAAATCAGCAACGTGTGATTACCCTTGGTTCGGATGTTGTGGCTGGATACAACGCCAACCAAATCGTAGCTCAAATAACAGATTTGATTAAAGATGTTGAGATACCAAGTGGTTATACAGTGAAAATGGGAGGTGAACAAGAAGAACAAGCCGAAACAGCTAACTTCTTGGGTGTAGCATTTGGTGGTGCTATCTTATTGATTTTCTTGGTGTTGACCATTCAGTTTAACTCACTTTCGAAGCCTATAATCATCTTTGGTACAATCTTACTATCGCTGATTGGGGTTTTACTAGGCTTTATGGCATTCGGAATGACTTTCTCTGTAATCATGTCGGGTGTAGGTATTATTGCTTTGGCAGGTATTGTAGTGAAAAACGGTATCCTCCTCATAGAGTTTACCGACGAACTACGAGGTCGTGGATATGAATTGAAAGAAGCCATTATCGAAGCTGGTAGCGTACGTTTGACACCAGTATTGTTGACAGCCTCTGCGGCTATCTTGGGTCTTGTACCATTAGCGGTAGGTTTGAGTATCGACTTCGTAACGATGTTTACCGAATTCAATCCACATATTGCTTTTGGTGGTGACAGTGCGGTATTCTGGGGTATTTTGGCATGGACCATTATCTTCGGTTTAAGTTTCTCGACAGTACTTACACTCGTAATCGTGCCATGTATGTACTACATCAACGAACGAGTTCGTATCAAGTATTTCCGTAAGAAACCAGCGGTAGAGTAAAATAAAAAGGGGCTCAGATGTGTTTCTGATCCCCTTTTTTATTTGTTATACTTTTCTAAATATCCAATTGCTTATTCAACCAATAACGAGTACTTTTCAGTTCTCCAGTCTTTATTAGAATACCTAGATTTACTAACTCTTGCAAATCACGTGTAACAGTTGCTGCCGATGCCTGAGAAATACTTTGGTAGTTTTTAGCACTCAAACCTCCTTTAAAGCTTTCTATTCCTGCTTCAAATACTCTCAATAATACTTTTATTTGGCGATTGTTTAGCTGAGTTTGAAATTGATTAAACAGTTTTACTTTCAGTAATATAAAATGGATTAATTGAATCGTATATTCTTGTGATTCTAGAACAGTCTGTGCAAAATAGGCAAGATACTTATCAATCTGTAGTTGATGATTACAATTTTGAATAGCCTCATAATAGGCTTTTTTCCTATTTTCAATAGCCTTTGCCATCGACATAAATATAGGTTTTCCCAAGCGTTGAGATATTGCTTTTTCGATTAAGGCTCGCCCTATACGTCCGTTTCCATCTTCAAATGGATGTATCATTTCAAAGTATAGATGTGTGATACCCGCAAAAGCTAACGTTGGAATATTCGTCTTAAGCTGGGTTCTGTACCAATAGATAAATTTATCCATTTCTGATGAAACTACATCCGAAGGCGGAGCTTCATAAAAAACTCTTGGATTGGAAAGGTTACCAGAAATAATTTGCATCGGTTCATTATGTAACCGATAGCCCCCAATATTGTCAACATCGCGTCTTCCATTCATGAGCATTTTATGCCATTCAAAAAGTATTTCATGAGTGAGCTCTGTGTCATAGTTTTGAAATAAATCAACCATCATTTCTGCTACGCCAGCAACGTTTGGTTCAACACCACGAAAGTCCGTTTGAAGCCCTAAATGTTTTTTAATGGAACTTTGTACAGAATCTCTATCCAAGATTTCCCCCTCTATACTTGAAGTCGAAAGCGCTTCTTGTGAAAGAATTTCTACTTTTAAAGTATTGAGACCTTCTCGCTCCACTACTTGTATCAGCCCTAAAATTTTACCAGCATTTAGTAAAAAATCAGATTCATATTGATACAATTTTGAGCTATCATATTCAAAATTTGCCCAATCCTTATGTTGCCAAACCCATGCCATGATGAATAACTTTAAGATTTATCAATCAAAAATACGCAATATTATGATTGATAAAAGTTATTTTATTCCTCATTTCCCTAAAACGATACCCTTTAGGCTGTAAGGCAATAGGCAAAAAATACTTAAATTCTATCAAAAAAACTATTTAACTTTTAGCTTACGGCGTATAGCTTAATGCCTATTGCGGGTAAATCAATTTAATTTTACCCTTTCCTTACATCTTTATTCCAATCTGAGCCATCAGCTGACTTGCGTTGAAACTTCTACAAATTCCTTGTTTGAGTGTGTAATCAAAAACTAATTTGCCATCTTTTACTTCTGAAGAAAAACTGTAGTTTTTTACAAAACCTTTTTCACTAAACTCATCGCCCAAATCAACATCGTGAGTCGAAATAAAACCTGAGGCTTGAGCATGATGCAATTGGAGCATCAGAGCCTTTGCACCATCGTGACGGTCTTTTGAATTGGTTCCTTTTAAGATTTCGTCTAGGAAATAGAAAGTTGGTAAGCTTTGCTTTTCGTTTACCCAATCGATGAGTTGTTTTAATCGTTTGAGTTCAGCATAAAAAGATGAGGTATCTTCTTCCAAAGAATCTTGCGTACGCATACTAGTAAATACTTGCATCACAGAGCACTCAAATTGTTGGGCACATACCACACTGCCAGTCAATGCCAAAATAGTATTGAGGGCTACTGTACGCTGAAAAGTACTTTTTCCAGACATATTCGAGCCAGTGATAATCACGCATTGTCCCAGCCCAACAATCTGAATATCATTACAAACACGTTTCTCGGCCTTAATTAAAGGGTGTCCCAATTGTGTAGCATGGATGATAAAATCTTTATCAGAAATTTGGGGAATAATATGGGAAGGATTTGCAAAACTATGTCCAGCCAAACTATTCAGTGCTTCAAATTCGCTCACAATAGCAATCCAGTGTGCCAAATGATTTTGATGTTTGGCTCGCCAATTTTCCAAATGAATAAAATAACGTAAATCCCATAGTGTCAACATACCAACAGAGAGGGCAAAAATGGGATTTTGACGATTGCCAATTCTTTCTAATAAAACACTCAATTCTTGAATATGAGCCGTTGCTTGATTAACTTCTGCTTGTAGTTTCTGTAAATGAGGATGTTTAAACTCGGGTACTGCAATACTTTTACACAAATTCGCATACGCTTTGAGCACATTTGCCACCGAAGAGGTTTTATCGAGATATAGCCCAAGCAACCCACTGACTTTTCTAAGAATAAAACCATGAATAATAAACACCGCCAAAATCCATTGTAATGGCAAAATATCTAAGATACAGGCCAATACCACAGGAATACTGAGATAGGGTAAATAGAGCAAATATCGTAAAGATTTTTGCTTTAAAACCTCAAAAGGAGCTAGTTGAAGCCACTCAAGGATAGGAGTAATAGGCTGATGTACATCTTCGATTTGCCAAGCATCTACTTCCAAATTCTGTCGCCAATCAATCATGTCTTTCAACTCAGAGGAACTCTCTTGACGTGTTGAAATAGTTGCCTGATTAGCAGGGTTTTGTAGCCAAGTGGCCAATATCTCCGCACCTGTGTAAGTACGAGTGCGATTGAGTAATTTGAAAATGGAATGCTTTCCAAAGATATCTAAATCTGAAGCATAAAAATGCTGTGCTTGTGCATAACCCTCTCCTGTTTCTGTTCTTACAAATTGACCTTTCAAACGGAGCGCTTCGTCCTCATTAAGATTGGTTAAGAGTTGATAACGTAGTTTTTGTGCCTTAATAGCCAAATGCTTGTTGATCATCCAAAGAAATACCCCGAAACCAACAACCAAAATTCCTAAAAAAATCCAAGGAGATAATGCTTCGAATGCCCAATAAGACAGGCCTCCCCAAGCGATAAAAAAGATAGCTCTCACAATGGCCCATTGATTATATTGAGCTTGTGTTTGTGTTTGAAGTGACTCGAAATATTGTTGTCTTTTTTGAAAAAAGTCAATTTGTGAATTGGATGACATATTGAAAAATAAACTCTTTTAATCAGGATTCTTTGAAATTGTTTGTATTGTAATCAGAATGCAAGTTAAGCCATGAAAATAACAATGGGAAAAATAAAAAGGGAATGATATAACAAAAGCTATCATTCCCTATGTCTCTTAAAAGTTCTAATCTCCTTTTATTTCAAGGATTTCAGGATTTCTTCTATCGCTTTATCTAATTGTGGGTCTTTGTTTTCAAGACGATCAGTAAACGTCTGAGGAATCGAAATATCTGGACTTACGCCTTCTTTTTCCAAATCTTTGCCATCTAAAGTATAACATCCCCAAGATGGTAAACGATAAAACGAGCCATCTACCAAACCTTTGCCCGAAGTAAAGATAATCCAACGATAGGTTTCTGTACCGATGATTTTACCAAGCTTCAATTGCTTGAAACCTTGCGCTGTCATTTCGGCGTCACTCAAGGATTGTTCATTGATTAACAAAACAATCGGTTTATCAGCAGGGTTAAAGTTGGGCTGAATGGTAAACTGTCCTTCACGATATTTCCATTTCAAATACGCACGCTGAGATAAGAAATTCAAGACCAAATCGTGGACATTTCCTCCTCTATTGTTACGAATATCAAAAATCAAACCTTCACGGTTATAGGCCTCTGAGGTAACGTCAATCATAAACTTCTCAAACTCGCCACGCCCCATATCACTCATGTGTACATAAGCAATGCGCTTATTCGACTTAGTATCTACATATTCCTGATTTTGGTCAATCCATTCGTCATACAAGCTACGAATCTGGGCATAACTACGCTGTGGATGTACTTTGGTCGTAAATGTTTTGCCGCTGCGCTCAAATGTCAAACTAATTTCGTCGTCCAGCGATGGTTTTGAGAAATAGAAATCACGATTGATATTGGTGTCAACGCTATCTGCATTTATCTTCACTAATTTATCTCCTGGGCGAATATCTTTATCTGTTTTGTCAGCAATAGAGTTTTTGATTACGTATTTTACGACAAAAGGATTTTCGTTTTCAAATACAATTCCTACGTTTTGAGAAACAGCTTTGTAAAAAGTAGCATCTTCGTCACCATCTGTCGAGAAACCTAAGTGCGAAGCGTTCAGTTCGCCTAGCATATCCATCAATAAAGTACGCAAGTCTGCTCTATTGTTGATGGCAGGTAAAAACTTCGCATATTTTTCTCTTGTTTTTACCCAATCCAAACCATTGAATTTTTCATCATAAAAATTCTCTTGTACACCCGCCCAAGCTTCATGGAACATTTGTTGGAACTCATTAGCTAAGTTTTTACGGAAAGTAAAATTCAAGTCTATTTTGTCAAGCTTATTGCCATCGAGATTGAGTTTATAAATATTTCCTCCAACCAATGCAAAGTATTTGCCATCAGCTACAGCAATTTCATAATCATATACAGTAGCACCTTCTACTTTTTCTGTTTTATTTTTAGCAAAAGGAGTTATAGTTGTTTTGTATAAAGCGCCATTTCCTCCCTCATGATTTGAAACAAAAAGTACCGAAGTTTTATCATCTTTCTGGAAAACAACAGGGCTATCTGCTGAGCCAAAATCAGGACTAATTTGCTCGAATCGCTGCATCAATCCCTCCATGTTGATGACAATAGGTACAATTTTAGGCGCTGGAGCAGGTTCTGGCTTTTTCTCTGGTTCTTTTTTGCCTTTAGCCTTTGTGTCTTTAGGTTCTTCTTTTTTATCGTCCTTTTTCTCTTCTTTCTTTTCTTCTTTAAATAAGTCATTAAACTTATCAGATTTGAAAGGGGTATCTATTTTACTCAAGGCAATTCGGTAAATACGCCCGTTGGTCAAACCAAATGGATAGCTAGCTTTGGTACGGTCAGATTCGAAATAGATATACTTGCTATCGGGCGACCAATACGGATTGGTTTCGGTAATACCTGTATTGGTTAAGTTAATGAGCTTTTTATCGGCCAAATGATACAAGAAAATATCTTGTTCAAAATTGCGATATGCCGAAAACATGACATATTCGCTATTTGGTGAGAAATAGGGTTTGGGGTTATAAAGCGCCCAAAGCTCTTCTTTTACGACTGTATTTGAAATAAGCGTTTTGAGGTCTAATACACGAATTTCATTTTTGCCGCTGATATATACCGCCTGAGTTTTCTCCTTATTGAAGGTGATATTTCGGTTATTTTGCTCGTCCGAAGTCAGTTGTTTCGCCTGACCTTTACCATCTGCCGAAATAGTAAAAAGGTTGTAATACCCTTTTTCGGTAGTTTGTGTAAAAAGTAGGGTTTTATTGTCTGAAAGCCATTTGACTTCTACCACACGACCATGTGCATCTGTTGGAATTTGAGCAATGTATTTCCCTTCAACATCTGAAACAAATAATGCCCCACGTGATGAATATGCCAATTTTTTACCATCTGTCGACACATCAAACCCAGCGATATTACCACTTACTTTAAAATCTTGCTCGTGTGGCAAAACGTAATTGCGCAGTGGATTAGGGTTAATTTTCTGAGAAGTCTTACTTGCAACATCATACACATACAATTGGTATTCTTTTTCAAAAACGACCTTTTGCCCGTTTGCACTCACTTGCGGACGTTTGATTGCCTCCGGGAATTGCGTCAAAGCGACCTTTTGTCCATTCTGGAAAGTGTATAAATTGTATTGACCATTGGCTTCGTCTGAGGCGAAATAGACATTACCACTGCGGTCGATGCTTGCCCAAAGGTCTTTACCGATGTAATTGGTATAGCGCTTGTAAGCTTTAGTTTTAGGGTTGTAAGATTGAATATCTGGATTAAACGCCCCTTTATAGCCTTTACGAGTGCTCTGGTTATCACTTTCCCAAGTATCATTGAAGAAAATCTCGCCCGTAGTTGGGTGTTCGGCTACGTTGTGGATACGATTGAAAAAGTGTGAGAATAAACGTACTGGCGTCCCACCATTGATAGCAAGTTTGTAGGCAGTTCCATCATTTTGTGCCCCCGAACTCAAGTAAATACTTTTCGAATCCCATGACCAAGATTCTACATAATCTTGGGTATCATGGAAGGTTAATTGACGAATGGCACCGCCTTCGAGCGGCATCACATACACATCTGGGTTGCCGTATTGCGAGCCTGTAAAAGCCAACCATTTTCCATCAGGAGAGATTTTCGGGCGGCTTTCTGTACCTCGCATAGCTGTGAGGCGAGTTGAGACTTTGGTATTGAGGTCTGTTTTCCAGATGTCTCCTTCAAAACAATATACAAGGGTTTGCGCATCAGGGCTGATTGAAGGGAAAGAAGCAAAATAGGTTTCGCTATTTTGCGCCACAATCGCCTGAGATACTAATCCCGCCGCAAGCGAGAATAAAGTAGTTTTTAACATAATTTCAGGTTTGAAATAAGATGATGAAATGAGTTTGTTGAGGGGTCAGGCACCAGGCAAAGAGGCAAGAGTGTTTTCAGAAGTTTTTTTAAAAATACTATTGCCTCCTTGCCTAGTGCCTATCCCCTTTTTTGTAAAACTAACCCAGTCTTGCTAAAAAACAAAAAGCGTTAGGATGAATGTATCCTAACGCCTTTGTATGGTAAGACTCTTTAAGAAAATAGAAGTCTTTTGGGGTTATAATTTTACCACTTTTTGTCTTCCGTCTCCTTCCTTCGTTTTTACATCTAAAATATAATTACCTGCTGGAAGCGATTGAAGATTAATCAATTGCTCATTTTGTCGGTTACCTTCTATGGTTTGTAAAACATTTCCTTCGGTACTAATAATATGGATAGACTCAATTCTGTTTTGAGTGCCAACTTGCACTTTTGTCATATCCTGTATTGGATTCGGAGAAACAATTACGCCTTTACTATCCAGCGGTTCAAAACCCAAAACTTTGCCAATTGGAGCGTCCTGACGAGCATCCGACATAATACTTTTACAACCATCCGTCGTTACGACCTGAACTGTAAAACTAGAACCAGAGGTTACAGCAATAGAACGCAAGCCTATTTGATCGCTCAAAACTGTACCATTTCTGTACCATACGTTTCCTGTGGTAGCACTTGAGGTATATTCCCAATAATCGCCGTTAGCATCGGTCTTTTTCACAACCGAAATGGTAGGTTTTACAGGATTCACACAGAATGAGTCTATTTGAGAAACAGCATAATATTGTGTATTCCCATCCTGATATGCGCCATAGCGCACACGCCCTGCCGTTCCGCTCAACGTAACTCTGTTGCTCGAAATAGAAGCTGGTCCTCCCAGTACAGACGTGATTACGCTTAATCCCGAATTAGAACTTGCTGTAATAGTAAAGGCAGCGTCGCCAACGGTTTTGTCTGGAACTTTGGTAATGGTCAGAGTTTGAGATTTCTTTTGAGGTAAAGTACGAGCCACGTTTGTGTACCAAACAGCAAAAGAGGATTCTTGTGTTAACGTCTTTTGCGTAGATGCAATACCTACACGTTTGTCGTTTTTATCTAATTGAATAATATCCGTATTCTCTTGTCCAGTTTTCGCATCAAAGGCATTAAAAATTACATAGTCATCGCTTCTTGAAAACTCTGGATAGCCAATGGTATTATTGATAGCCGTAATCTGTAAATCGGAAGGACGAGATAAGTTAACTCCCAAAACGGCGTAATCATCACCTTGGCTATCTGAATAGAAATAATCAAAAGCCAACATATTGGTAGAGTTTTTAGAAAAAGTAGGGCTACCAACGTTTTCTCCTTCTACTAAATCGTTGATGAGTTTATTGACAACGCCTGTCCCGAAGGTATTTTTTTGATTACTCCAAACATTGATAAAACCTACATCCCAATATTCGATTTTAGAATTAGTAGCAGTTTTATACTGGTTAAAGGCATCATAAACTAAGTTTTCGCCATCATAATCCCATTCAAACGAATCGGCATAAAGTACTTGTCCTGTTTTTACACCCGAATAGGTTGGATTATACAACCTAAACTTACGCCCAGGAATAGTGCTTCCTGAAGCACTAAGGTCATAAACATAAATACTGGTATCGACTTTAGTAGTAATAGCCGCCAAGCGCTTACCATCTTTCGAAACTGCCACATTGTCCCAACCAGCAGACGAAATAAGTTCTTGTTTGATGGTTGAGCTTTGGTCGTTAGGAGAAAATGTTTTTACGGTACTCAAATCTATGCGATATATCCCATTATCTTGTTTTACGAAATAAGCATATTTGCCATCATCGGTAACACTTGGTTTATTTTTTAGTTCAATATTTTTCGCAATCAAAACATACGTACTTGTATTTACAACTGTATCCAACACGTACAATGACTTGTCTTTAGGGTCATAACTTAAGATAAATGAAGAACCTTTTTTAGTAGGAACGTCATTGGATGGCGCTGGCACAGGTGTTGTAGTTCCTGTATTTGGTGTTGTATTTGGTGGGTTTGAATCGGTAATACCTACGGCATCGAAAGCACTTTTAGCGGCATTTACTTCGGTACTATTTGTTCCATATAAATCTGTGGCCGACTGAATAACAGCTCGACGCAAATCAAGGAATTTTGAGCTACTGGTCAAGTATTTTGTCAAGGTACGATAATATACAGCTTCTGCTTTTTCCTTAGAATTAATAGATGTTGCAAAGCGATAATACGCATAATTGACAATTCCTGAGTTGATATGCACCCCATAATTATCTTCTGAACCCGTATAATATTGGTTCATGCTGGCAGGCTGAAAACCATCATCTCGCAAGCTCGTACCTCCTTGATTAGGGTTTGATAAATCTCTTAAGGGCTTTGAGCCTTTAACTACATCTTCGCCCATAAACCAATCATCACGGTCAATCATGGCTCCGAAAATATCTGCCATCGATTCATTAATCGCCCCAGATTGTCCACGGTATACTAAGTTGGCTGTATTTTCTACTACTCCGTGAGTCATTTCATGTCCAGCTACGTCAAGTCCGCCTGCCAAGGGTTTAAACATCGTTGCTCCTCTGCCATATCCCATAAATTCACCATTCCAAAAAGCATTGTCCATTGCTTTGCCATCTTCATCAGTCAAGTTGATTAGGGAAATAATACTACCACCTTTGCCATTTAAGGATTTTCTACCAAATGTTTTTTCATAATAATCATAGGCCAAACTAGCATTATAATGTGCCGAAACAGATTCTGTATTTCCCCAAGTATTATTAGTAGAAGATACCTGACGTACAGTTACATCATCAACAGACGAGCCTGCTGCGTTGAGTGTCCAGATAACACCTTGTGGGTTTTCGACATTGATTGTGCCTCCTCTGTACATACTTTTTGAGGCATCAATCATATAGTAATTTGAACCAACCAAATAGGTGTTGATAGAACGAGTTTTACCATTCAAATCTACGGCATTGGCTTTTTGTGGGCCGTCGAGCGTACAGGTATAGCTATATCTATCTAAAATTTCGCCCGAATTGGCATCTATCATATAAATCCATCTTTCCAAAAAATTAGGACGAACCACTACTTCGTAGGCCAAATGCTGGTCGTTTACTGATTCATTTTTATGATAAACAAAAAGCTTTGACTGAGGCTTTTCATATTTCAGCATGGCTTTTTCGGCAAAACTCAAGGTACGCAATTTGGTTTGTTGCTGAACATCCTGAAGAGCCACCGAAGCAATTTGCTCTGTCCCCATACTAGGTTCGGTCGAGGCCAAACTAGGTGTTGGATAAAGCTTACCATTCATAACATCCACGGCATCGTCTTTGGTATGCAACATAATTTGAGCACCATACACAGGAACGCCCTTGTACATCTGTTGCACACGAATATGGGTTTGATTAAGATTGTCATTCTCAATCTGATTTACATCAAATTCCTCTTCTACATTCTTGAGATGTAAATATTTTTGAACAGCCGATAAATAGCTATAAGCCGCCGAGGCTTCAGATGAGCGTCCTGCTTTGGTTGTCGTATTAGAAGAAAGATTTTTAGGTTTACCCACGATAAACGATGGCATACCATTTTCATCTCTCGAAATACTTAGACCGTCTTTTTTTGCCATCAAATTTTCTCGAAAAATACTATTCGAATACTGAAAATTATAACGAGAAAAAGAAGAAGGTTCTGTGCTTTTTGAAAAATCAACAGTGGGCAAATTAGGACTTGTACCTTGTCCAGATTTAGATTTTTGTTTGAAAGTTTTTTGCGCTTGTACCACAGACACACATCCGAGCAAGGCAATGAAGAGTAAAGTTTTTTTCATAAGACAAAAGAATTAACAGACTAACAGGCGGTATTTGTTGAAACACAGACAAACATATAAACGCTATTACTTTTTATCGCTCAATTTTTCCTGCTTTTAAGAATATCGGAAAGTTTACTTGAAAGGTCAAATCCTCAGCGTATTTCTCTCTGCATTGTTGTATAAACGGCGTCACAGGATTGCTTCCATTTTCTTGAATATATCTTTGGACGCTCGACCATGTATTTAGATACCCTTCCAACTGGTTAAAATTCCAAAAATATTGCATCGAAAACTCAGGCGTTGGAATAGATTCAAAAGGAAAAGGAATTGTTGTGTATTTTTGGTCGATATGACCACGTTCACCATCCCAGTATGAGCCAATTTGCTCCTGATAAAAATGTTGAAAATCTTGATGCAGGTTTTCATAGTCTTCTATCAACAAGGTGCCATATCCCCAAAAAGCCAATAGGGCCTTAGGCTTTGCAATGCGTTTGATTTCTTGGTAAAAGGCATCAAAATTAAACCAGTGAATGGCTTGTCCTACTGTGATTAAATCAAATGTTGCATTTGCAAAAGGTGTTTTTTCGGCCTGTGAAATTTGATAATGAATATTGCTAGCCTGAAAAGCATTATCTAACTGCTTTTGACTAATATCTGTAGCTTCGACTTGTTGAAAGTTTTGAGCTAAAACTCTTGCCACTTGACCATTACCCGTGGCACAATCCCAAGCATTTTCGAACTTATCCACATGTTGGAAGATAAAATCATAAAGCTCTTGTGGATAAGTCGGGCGAAACTGGGCATATAAGTTGGCTTGTGTCGAAAATCTGTCTTTGGGAAGCATAAACAAAAAGCAATTGAGATTGTGAAAAGGATATATCTATTTTCAAGCCTGATTTCTATTTTTTGATTTTCTCTAAAATAGACTGATAAACCATTTTGATAGAATCATTGACATTCTTAGAATTTGCCCATTGGGTTTTATAGGAAAACTTTTTACCCTCCGAAAAAACAAGATAATGGTTCATATTACCCGTCTCACTCTGTGACAAACTATCCAGATGAAGCCCTTGTACAGCCTTGAATATTTTTTTGGTTTGAGCTATTGTCAGCTTCTGAATAAGCTTTACCGAGTCGCTTTTATTGGTTCGATAAAGAATTTCTCCTGAAGGCTTAAGTGTATATGATTGCCATAAGTTGGCAAATCCACCACCCGAACCAACGATAATTTCTTGTTCTTTGGGAATACTTTTGCAGGCAAATACGCCAAAAATGAAGCTAAAGAGTATGAATTTTTTCATAGAATCCATGTTTAGGACTTAGTACTGTACGAAGGATTTCAAACTTTTGCAGATTTGGGATTTTTGATTTCGGAAATATGAGAGATATGTCTTTATTTTTTACAAAATATATGTACTTACACTTCCGAAATCCAACATCCGATATCCGAAATAAACAGTTTTTATAATCCTTCGTACAGTCTTATTTAGGAATCGGGTATCTAAAAAAATATCGGGTAAAGTTATACACTCTACCCGATATTCATATAGTTATATTTGAGAAAATTATAGCTTACAAGGTCTGTAACTCTTGAACGGTCAACCAGCTCATTAAGCCAGCGCCAATTTCTAGTGCATTTTCATCAATATCAAACGTTGGCGTATGTACTCCTGAGATAATTCCTCTTTCCTCGTTGCGAGTTCCTAAACGGTAAAAACAAGCATCTACATGATGTGTATAGAAAGCAAAATCTTCAGCTGCTAACCAAATATCCAAATCAATCACATTTTCTTGACCCATATAATCAATCGCTGCGCCTTTCATACGACGTGTCAATTCTGGTTCATTTTTTAAGAAAGGATATCCTTTTTGGATAAATACCTCACACGTTCCACCCATAGCTTCAGCAGTTAGCTCGGCAATTTTTCTGATTTTTTCCAAACCTTCAGCACGCCATTGCTCGTCCATTGCTCTAAAAGTACCTTCGATATATACCTCATTTGGAATAACGTTGGTTGCTCCATTGGCAATTACCTTTCCAAAAGTCAAAACCGAAGGATAGCGAGGATTACGGTTACGAGAAATGATTTGTTGCATCGACACAATGATATGTGAAGCAATCAAAACAGGGTCTATACAGTTTTCAGGCATAGCACCATGTCCACCTTTTCCTTTTACAGTTAAGTATAACTCATCTGCCGAAGCCATGTACATTCCTTCACGGAAACCGATTTTTCCTACAGGAATATTAGGCGCTACGTGCTGTCCTAGCATTTTGTGAGGAGCTGGATTTTGTAATGCACCTTGCTCAATCATAATGCTAGCACCACCTGGGGCTTTTTCTTCAGCAGGTTGGAATACCAATTTTACGGTTCCTTCAAAATCATTTTTGAGTTGACTCAAAATTCTTGAAGTTCCCAATAAAGACGCCGTGTGCACATCGTGCCCGCAAGCGTGCATAACGCCAGGATTTTGTGATTTATAAGGTACGTCATTGGCTTCAACAATCGGCAAAGCATCCATATCCGCACGCAAAGCCACCACTTTTTTATCAGGATTGCGCCCTTCGATAGTTGCTACCAAGCCCGTGTTAGCAATTTCGGTAGGAGTAATCCCCATCGACTTGAGCTGCTCGGCTACGTATTTTTGTGTATTAAATTCTTGGAACGAAAGCTCAGGGTTTGTGTGCAAATAACGACGATTGGCCACAAACTCACCCGCCATGGATGCAGCTAATTGTTTAATTTTATCTTTCATTTTTCTAAATATTTCGAGTAGCAAAAGGTCTTTCTTTGACCAAATTAGGTAGCAAAGTTACACCACAACTAGCCTTTAGCCCAACCAATTACGTAAATTCTCATTCTCCTGATCTATCTGACCGATACTTAGACGAAGGTTTTCGTCAAAACTAGCCTCGATTCCGTACCATGCCAAGCGTGCTTTTACTTGTTCTTGCAAAGGAAGATTTCCTGTAATGCACTCGGCAAAATAGGTATCCAAACTACCTCCTAATACCTCTTCAGCTAGTTTTTTATAATCATTTAAAGAATATCCCAAACCAGACTCCCCGAAATTTTCCCACATCAATCGCATAACATCATGAATAGATTTTTCATGTTGCGTTGCTTCACGAATCAATCCATCCAATAAAAAGGCAACAACAGCTCCTTTGTTATAAATTGATACACGACGATTAGGAATAGAAGGTACATAACCATCAAGCCACAAGTCAAACGAAGCCTCTACTAACGACATAGGTGATAGTCCATCTTCTTCAAAATGGCGGCGAATAGTAGTTGTAAATTCCTTTAAATAGGCATCGAGACTAAATACGCCTGACTGTTTTAAGAAAACATCTCCTAAATACGTCGTTACACCCTCTGCCACAAAGCCTGTTGGAAAATAATTTTCTTTGGTAAAATCATAAGGCATCATTTCCATTGGACGAATCTTACAAATATTCCAAGCGTGGTACAGTTCATGAGAACTTACGCCTAATAAATCGGTATACAGACCGTCGCCCTCAGTATCAGGACCCAATACAATCATAGTTGAATTACGATGCTCAACACCATGATAGAAGGCCACCGGCAATATCCAGTTGATAAAATGGTAGTCTTTTTCAGGAAAATCGCCCATAACATCAATCTGCTTTTCAGAAAAACGAATAAAGTCGGGCAGAAGCTGCGCCCAGTTGGGTTGATAATTTCCTAAGAACCACACATAAAAATCGATACCTGCTGCTTTGTATGTTTCACATTGCAGATAAGGACTCGCTAACATTGGAGAATCTACCAACTGATAATAATCTTGTGCCAATAAAGTTTTTCCTTCAATCGGCATTCCACAAGCAATTTTATACTCATCGGCTATTCCAAGCTCTACCGTACAAGGCTCGTGCATGCGTCCGCTTACATAAGGCAAACAGTTGACGAAGTTGACATACATCGTATTTTCGTCTAGGTATGAACTTCCCGCATTGGCAAAGATACCTTTTGGATGCTGGATATAAGCGTAATAGCGTAACCTTACGGTCAATTTAGATATATTTTTGGTATAGACTTTCCAGCGATCTTTGTTTACTTTATGAAACTCTACGGGGTTTTGATGTTCGTCAAAAATTTCGAACTGCTGAATATTTTTAGCAAAATTCTGAAGCTCATAACGTCCCGGACGCCAAGCAGGTAATTGAATTTTTATACGGTCAGATGTAATATTCTCCACCTCCAATTCTATGGTTAAGAAATGGTTTTGTGGATTTTCTGCATAAATTTTGTATCTCATATTTTATTGATATAGCTAAAGCCGCAAGGTACTATTATTCACAAAGAATCCAAAGTAACTCATAATCAACCTCCAAGCATTTAGAATCTTTTGTAAAAGTAGTTTGCAATTAAAAAATAATTGAGTACCTTTGCAGTCCTAATTTCGGGGCAAAAGATTTTTGTATTTTGAAAATTTTCACTGATACTTCAGACATCCTTTGATAATTTTTCAAAATATCTCTGAAAATCAGTCAGTTCATATTGTAAAAGGCATTTCAATTTTCAATAGCAATGAAAAGAACGTTTCAACCATCGGTAAGAAAGAGAAAAAACAAGCACGGATTCCGTGAAAGAATGTCAACTGCAAATGGTCGCCGTGTATTGGCAGCTCGCCGTGCAAGAGGAAGACACAAATTGACAGTTTCAGACGAGAAGAGAGGTAAATAATACAAAGTTTCTGCGTTTCGTGTTTCAAGTATCGTGTGAACAGTTGCTCAACGCGATTCCAGAGACACTTACATGAGACTTTGCATGAAAGCAACTTTAAAGAAATCTGAACGACTTTCCAGTAAGAAGGTAATTGGTTCCCTCTTTGACAAGGGTAGTGAAAACACCAAATCGGTGTTTCTCTACCCTTTTCGTGTTTCTTATTTTCTACAAGAATCATCTAGCGAAAATACAGAACCTACACTCCCTCAGATGCTTATCTCTGTATCTAAGCGCTACTTTAAACATGCTGTCGACCGCAACTTAGTCAAACGTCGCACCCGAGAGGCATATCGTCTCAACAAATCTATCCTGCTTCAAAAAAAGGACG
This sequence comes from Flectobacillus sp., assembly GCF_049240685.1. Lineage (NCBI taxonomy): Bacteria > Pseudomonadati > Bacteroidota > Cytophagia > Cytophagales > Flectobacillaceae > Flectobacillus > Flectobacillus sp. The sequence continues at coordinate 10,492 of NZ_JBMLSD010000399.1, read as the reverse complement.
CCCCTTTACCAGCATCCATCGCTTTTGTGTATATTGGTAAAAAAATCGAAGACTTCGCTAAAATCGAAAAGTCGATGAAGAGTATTTTGTATAAAATGTAATCTTATCCGCAATATGCTTTAAGCAATATGCCCTAAGCTAAAAGCTGTACTTACCTAATGCCTAAGCTTACAGACTAGCGCATAATTATCCAGTTTTGCCTAGTTACTTAAGTTTTTTGTTATACAAAATAACACAATCGCTTTAGCTTCGTTATATTCTTATTCGTGTAGAAAGCTGAATTAATCCTATTATGAAATTAAAACGACCTTATCGAGCCCTTTTGGCAACCTCTGCTCTTGTTGGAAGCTTATCTCTCGCTTCATTTACTGACCAAGGAGAGCGTTTCTTTGAAATTGCCAAAAACCTTGATATTTATGCTACGCTCTTTAAGGAGTTGAATCGTTATTATGTAGACGAAATCAACCCAAACCGCACTATCAAAATGTCTATCGACGCTATGTTGAAGTCATTTGACCCCTATACCGTATTCTATGCCGAAGACGATATTGAGGACTACATGACCATGACCACTGGCAAGTACAATGGCATAGGTATTGTAACGGGCAATCGTTCGGGGCGTATTACTGTAATGGCCATCGATGAAGGAACTCCTGCCGAAAAATCAGGCTTGCGTATTGGTGACGAAATTGTAAAAGTAGATGGTATCGAATTAAATAAAAAGGGAATCGACCCAGGCAAACTTATCAAAGGGCAAACGGGAACCGTCGTGAAACTTACCGTAAAACGCTACGGTAGCAATAAGCTAGAAGAAATTAGCGTCACGCGCGATGTCGTTAAAATGAAAAATGTTACCTACTACGGTATGATCAACGACGAAGTGGGCTATATCGACCTCAAGGATTTTAATACCACAGCTGCCAAGGAAGTTCGCCAAGCATTTGCCGAGTTGAAGGAAAAAGGTATGAAAAAACTTATCCTTGACCTGAGAGAAAACCCTGGTGGTCTCCTAAATATGGCGGTAGATATTTGTAATATTTTCTTACCAAAAGATTCTGAAATTGTTTCAACCAAAGGAAAAGTAGAAGAATGGAATAAAACCTATTCGGGAGTAAAAGCGGCCGTAGATGTAGATATGCCTATTTCGGTGCTGACCAACTCTCGAAGTGCTTCAGCCGCCGAAATTGTCGCTGGCGTAATTCAAGACTACGACCGTGGCGTTTTGATTGGACAAAGAAGTTATGGAAAAGGCTTGGTTCAAATCACACGTGATTTGCCTTACAATACCAAACTCAAAGTAACTACTGCCAAATACTATATTCCAAGTGGTCGTTGTATTCAGGCGATTGACTACAGCCACCGCAACCCAGATGGTAGTGTAGGTAAAGTACCCGATTCGCTTATGACAGCTTTCAAAACAGTTCGTAGCGGTCGTACTGTTTATGATGGTGGTGGGATTTTACCTGATATTGAAGTCGAAAAACCAACACCAGCTATGGTTACTCAGTCACTATCGGGGCGTTTGATTTTATTTGATTATGCTATCAAATATCATTTTGAGCATCCAACGATTAAGCCCGCCAAAGAATTTTCTTTGAGTGATGCCGAATATCAAGACTTTGTTAAATGGGCAGCCACGCAAACGTTTGACTATACCACTCAGGCTGAAAAAGACTTGAATGAACTTGAAGCTTCTGCAAAAAAAGAAAGATATTACGACGCTGTAGCTGACCAATTGAAAGCCTTGCGCACAAAACTTTCACACAACAAAGAAGCGGATATGATGAAGTTTAAGGATGAAATCAAAACAGCTTTGGAGCAAGAAATTGTGGTACATTATTATTTACAAAAAGGTACTCGTGAACAATCATTTGCCAAAGACCCAGAAATACAAGCTGCACTCAAGTTGTTTGGCGATATGAACCGCTATAACAATATCTTGAAAGGAAAGAAATAGTATTCTGGCTATAAATATTTCGTAAATTTGTGTGCTTGGGGAGCAATTCCCAAGCACATTTTTGTTTAGATAGAATGAGTGATTGATTTTACCCACTCACCATTAAAAACATTCGCAAAGCGAAATCTCAAATCATTATGTCTCTGATAGTTAGTATCGATACTTCGACCAAAGTTTGTTCTGTAGCATTACATAAAGAAGGCAAGCTGTTAGGTCTTTCTGAATTATTTACTGAAAAATCGCATTCAGGTATGTTGACTACCTTAGTTGAAAATGTAGTCAAACAAGCTGGCTATGAGCTTTCACAACTCGATGCCATTGCGGTTGCCAAAGGCCCAGGTTCTTATACAGGCTTACGCATTGGCGTATCTACGGCAAAAGGACTTTCATTTGCTTTAGACAAGCCTTTATTGTCTATAAATACCCTCGAAGCCATGGCAGCACAGCTCAAAGATATGTACAGTGCCGATACGCTACTTTGTCCGATGATTGATGCACGTCGTATGGAGGTTTACTGTGGTGTTTGGAATACTACTATGGAAAATATCAGTGAAATTGAAGCCAAAATTATTGACGAAACTGCTTTTACTGAGTTATTAGAAAAACAGTCTATTGTATTTTTTGGTGATGGTGCAGCCAAATGCAAAAGCCAAATCACTCATGTCAATGCCTTATTTCCAAATGCTGATTTGTATCCTTCGGCTCGCACGGTGGGCGTATTAGCTTATAAGGCCTTTCAAGAACAGGCATTTGAAAACGTAGTAAGCTTTGAGCCATTCTATTTAAAGGACTTTGTCGGAACAACGCCCAAAGCTGCCCAAAACAAAGCCTAACATTTGTTGAGTATCAATCTTAAGTTTTATAACTATGGAACTAGACGACCCAATTATCAATAAAGTAGCCAGCAGTGGATTGGTTACACTCGACCTTGAAGATTATTATCACCAAGGCGAAAGAGTCATTTATGACTTGAAAGATAACTTATTCATGGGAATGATTTTGAAAGAAAAAGATTTTCGTGAGTTTCTCAAAAATCATGATTGGTCTATTTATGAAGGCAAAAATGTAGCAGTCATTTGCTCGGAAGATGCCATTATTCCAACTTGGGCCTATATGCTTTTGGCTCTTAAACTAAGTCCTTTCGCTAATGCCGTTGTATATGGTAGTTTGGAGCAGTTAGAAGATAAGCTCTATTTTGATGCCATTGCCAAAATCAATCCTGCGGATTATACAGAGGCTAGAGTTGTGGTAAAAGGATGCTCAAAAGTCCCTGTACCGACTTCGGCTTATGTAGAAATAACACAAAAACTCATGCCATACGTCAAAAGTCTCATGTTTGGCGAACCATGTAGTACTGTGCCTCTTTATAAGAAAAAATAAATGAGAATTTGAGAATTTGGAAATTTGAAGATGTGAAGATTTGAAAATTTGGAGATTTGGAGATTTGAAAATGAGAGGGTTTGAGAATTTGATAATTTGGAAATTTGGAAATTTGAAGATTTGGGAATTTGAAGATGTGAGAATTTGATGATTTGAGAATGTGGGAATTTGGAAATTTGAAGATTTGAGGGTTTGATAATTTGATGATGTTAGGATGCGAAGATTTGATAATGTGGGAATTTGGAAATTTGAAGATTTGAGGGTTTGAGAATTTGATGATGTTAGGATGCGAAGATTTGATAATTAAATAATTGCATTTGTCCTTGAATACTAAAATACCATAAATGGATACCAATCGCCAAAAGCGTTGTCTTATAAAATCATTTTCAAATCATCAAATTCCCAAATTTCCAAATTTCCCCATTTTCAAATCATCAAATTTCCACATTCTCACATTTTCAAATCATCAAATTATCAAATTTTCTCATTTTCAAATCTTCAAATTATCAAATTTTCAAATCTCCAAATCTTCAAATCCTCCCATTTTCAAATTTCCAAATTTCCTCATTTTCAAATTAGAATATCACTTCCTCTCTTATCTTTTTTACCCAAAAACGGAATCCAGCTAGATTCTAGATTTCCTCCCAAATCACGGAGAAACATGATAAAAGAAGGTTTGAAAGGCTTGGTTTTAAGCGTCATTTTAGCTTCTTCGGGTGTTAAATCTCCTTTTTTTGAATTACATCTTCGACAAGCCGTCGTGAGATTATCCCAAGTAGTACGTCCACCACGCGATTTAGGCATCACGTGGTCGAGAGTAAGGTCATCTTTTGAGCCACAATATTGACATTCATTGTGGTCACGACGGAAAATATTTTGACGAGACAAAATGACACCTTTGTAAGGCATATAGATATACTTGTGAAGGCGAATTACCGAAGGCATAGGAAAAGCCTGAGAAATACTGTGTAATTGCTCGTTCTCGGATTCGGCCACCAAATCGGCCTTATTTAGGTACACTAACAAAAATGCTTTGGGAATAGAACAAACGGCTAATGCAGTGTAATCTTGATTCAATACTAAGACTTTCCGACCCATAACTAATTCAATTTTAAGTGAATAATATGGTCATCAGCCAAGGTATTTTGTCAGTTACCTCTACTAATGACCTCAACGCTTGAGATGTTGGAATATATGGTTGATATGAAACATGCTGATTTTAGTAAAATTCAATCGCACAAGGCTAACAGATTAGCGAAAACAGAAGAAGTTGTTCCTTAATAATATAGTTGTGGAAAACTTCGGGTTTTTCACATAACTGCAAATTAATGATAAATCTCAATAATACAACTCGTATATTCAAAAAATAGTTTTGCCGTAATTATTTGCTAATGAATTGGTTATATACGTAATGCAGTAAGTTAGTGGGCAAAATAAAATTCAACTTTTTTGGCATTAGGCTTTCAGCGGTGGGCTTCGTAAGAAAGCATGTCTTTGGTTATTTTAAAACTCTTTGCCTACTGCCTGTTGCCTAGTGCCTAGACAAAGAGTGTTAAAATGTTATTTAATACCCACAGCCATGCTTTTTCCAAAACCAACCTCCGAAAGCCTATAGCTCAAATAAAAAGGTCTGTACCGAAGATATCATTCTTGGATACAGACCTTTTTATTATGTCATAAGATTGAATAGAAACTACGTTAGCCTCAGAGGTATCCTCCTTTTCAAACGATTAAAGCATTTGGTAATTAACTTATCGTAAGTCTTGCCATATCTTTCAAAACACCACTCATACAAGAACTTAATTTCATCGATGGCTAAGTTTTTGATTGCCTTTCTTAGCTCTTTTTCAAATAACTTTGCATCAAAACTTACTTTCTCAAGTATCATTTTGACATAGTCTAAAGCTGTCATAGTTTAAATTAGATTGAATAATCTTGGTTTTTAGTTATTAGGTTAAACGGTTATTTGCAGGAGAATAGTGTCTTCTTGCGCTAAAAGTCGTAAATTGCTTAACAAATAGAACTTCAGCCGCAATAGGCATTTCTTCATCCCAAACGCAAGGTTTTCATTTTAGTGTGTCGTGTTCGTCTACGAATAAATCTGGCCATGAAAACATTTAATCATTCAAAACCCATAAAATAGTATCCATTGACGAAAAACGGTGAAATTTACAAATAAATATATCAATATTCCAATATTATTTTGTTTTTTATTTAGCTATACAATTATAGCTCAGGAAAACGTACCTACGCTTGTATTAGGTGAAAAAACAATTGCTTTGGACGGATATTTTACCATTACGGCAGTAGTAAAAACAACGCCAGAGCAACCTTTTCCTGAGTGTAAGTTTCCAGAATTTGTAGAATTTACTAAAAGAGGATATTCCAAATCTATTGCTCGCTCGATTGTAAATGGTCAACCCACGCTAACTTATAATATCACTCAAAATTACCAGCCCAAAAAAGAAGGAACGCTAAGAATTAAACCCTTCAAAGTGTTGGTGAATGGAGTAGAACTAAAAAATGAGGCACTTGTCATTTTAGTTAACAAAGCTGCGGGTACAAATGTTGAAACAGAAGGAGAAGAAACCCTAGAAACAGAAGTCAGTGGCAATCAAAATGATATTGTTAATGTAAAAGAAAATGCATTTTTGGCAATAAGTACCAATAAACTAGCCCCATTTGTAGGCGAAAACTTTACGTTAACATTAGCTTTTTATGTTGCCGAAAATAATACGGCAGATATCCAATTTGATAAAAATGAAATTCAAATTCCAGATATTATCAAAAAAATTAAACCCGAAAGCTGTTGGGAAGAGAGCTTTGGACTTACAGAAACCCAAACTTCTACCGTAAAATTGAACGGTAAGACCTACACACAATATAAATTTTATCAGGCTACATTTTATCCGCTCAACAACAAGAAAATCAGTATACCAACGGTTAGCTTGAGGTTATTGAAAGATTTTGACGAAAAAGAACCCAACAAACGAAGTTATGTAACCTTTTCGAGTAAAGCATTTACCATACAGCCAAAGGACTTACCTCCTCACCCGCTCAAGCAGCAGGTATCAGTTGGTAATTTTTCTTTGAAAGAAAGCCTTAGTAAAAATAATACACAAACAGGACAGTCGGTAGATTACAAAATCGAAATAATTGGAGATGGCAATATCTCAGTTATTCGTTTGCCTGAAGTCAAAAATGATAGTACGTTTGACTTTTTTCAGCCCGATATCAACTCGATTGTATCGCCACAGGGCAGTAAAATTATTGGTACAAAATCTTTTACTTTTCATATTATTCCCAAACAGGCTGGTAACTTTGCAATGTCAAAGTATTTCAGTTGGATATTTTTTAACACAATTACAGCAAAATACGATACGCTAAAACCTAAGGTGGTGATACATACCTCTGGTAAAACAATCAGTACAGTTGATACGCCTAATGCTGAAAACTCATCTGTATACGATGGTTTAGAGAATACCTCCACCCCCGAAGGAACAAGCAATTTGATTCGTCTTCTCAAAAACGAAGCAAATATTATCTTGACAATTATGCTGGCTGGGTTAATTTATATCTTTTTACCAGGCAAAAGAACCAGACAATAACATCGACTTACGGGCAGCTTGACTCCTTGCTTTAAGTCAAATCATTCAAAAAATGAGCAGTACATACGGTAAATTATTTAAAATTAGCACTTTTGGGGAATCGCACGGACAAGCAGTTGGGGTAGTAGTAGATGGATGTCCAGCAGGAATTCCTTTTGATGCTGAATTTATTCAGAGTGAATTAGACCGCCGTAAACCAGGGCAGTCACGTATCACAACTCAACGCCGCGAGGCCGATGAGTTTCAGGTAGTTTCGGGTGTATTTGAAGGTAAAACGACAGGGACGCCCATCGCCATGTTAGTGTGGAATGGCGACCAACGCTCGAAGGACTACTCGCACATTGCTCAACAATTTAGACCTTCTCACGCCGACTTTACCTATCAAGCCAAATATGGTGTGCGTGATTATCGTGGTGGTGGTCGTAGTTCTGCTCGTGAGACAGTGGCGCGTGTAGCGGCTGGTGCTCTTGCCAAATTGATATTGAAAAATATAGGTGTCGATATCAAGGCTTATGTTTCACAAGTAGGTAAGTTGAAATTAGAAAAATCATACCAAGAACTTAACCTAGCTTTGGCTGAAGAAAACGCAGTTCGTTGTCCAGACCCCACTTTGGCTCAAGAAATGTTCGATTATATTGATGAAACTCGTAAAAAAGGGGATTCGATTGGTGGCGTTGTTGACTGCGTAATCACAGGAACACCTGTTGGCCTAGGCGAACCAGTATTTGATAAACTTCATGCCGAACTAGGAAAGGCCATGCTAAGTATTAATGCTGTAAAGGGTTTTGAGTATGGAAGTGGTTTTGCAGGCGTCGAAATGTATGGTTCTGAGCATAATGATGAGTTCTATATTGAAGACGAACACATCAAAACAAAATCTAACCATTCGGGGGGTATCCAAGGGGGTATCTCAAATGGAGCAGATATTTATTTTAGGACGGCCTTCAAACCTGTGGCAACAATCATGCAAGATCAAGCAAGCATTGACCAAGAAGGTAATCCTGTTACGGTTTCTGGAAAAGGACGCCACGACCCATGCGTAGTGCCTCGTGCCGTTCCTATTGTGGAAGCAATGGCGGCTTTGGTATTAGTAGATTTCTACCTTCGCAATCGTGCTTCTCATGGATTAGGTTACGAACAAGAAGAAAAAATAGCGTTTTAATGCAAAAAAATACTCCCCCTTTTTCTGATGAATATTTTATGCAATTGGCACTTTACCAAGCAGAGATAGCCATGGAAAAAGGGGAAATACCCGTAGGTGCTGTAGTCGTTTGTCAAAATACTATTATCGCCAAAGCATATAATCAAACAGAACTTTTACAGGATGTTACGGCGCATGCCGAAATGTTGGCTATTACTGCTGCTGCCAACACACTAGGAGCCAAGTACTTGCGCGACTGTACCTTGTATGTGACCCTCGAGCCCTGTGTTATGTGTGGAGGAGCACTCTACTGGTCTCAAATCGGTAGAATTGTGATTGGAGCTATGGACGATAAAAGAGGATGCTCAAAGCTTAGCCCTAAAATTTATCATCCCAAAACACAAATTACTACTGGCGTGTTACAAGAAGTATGTGAAAGTATGCTTAAAAGTTTTTTCAAAAAACTGCGCTAGCTACAAACTTCACCGTTGACTCATTGAGTCCTTAGATTTTCATTAATAAAAAGGCCTAGTAGGAACTTATAACATTTGAAGGCGGTTTTTTAGACAAAGACTTGATTGTCGCTCAAAAGAACATTCGGAATGGATTGAAGAGATTTTGTAACACTTCTCATGATAATCTAGTTCGAAAATAAGTAATCCTGCAGAATGAAATTTGAACTTTGAGCTTTCGACAAAAAGATTTCTTCCAAAGCACAACTCAAATTTAATTTTGCAAGAGTACCTACTTGTTACAGATATATTTTAAACTCAATTTACTTAATTAACTTAAAAAAATGGCATTCGTATTAGATCCACTTCCATACGCTAACGACGCGTTGGAACCGCATTTTGATGCATTGACAATGGAAATCCACCATGACCGTCACCACAACGCTTACGTAACAAACTTGAACGCTGCTGTAGCAGGTACTGAGTTGGAAGGTAAGTCTTTGGAAGAGCTTTTAGCTTCGATTAGCACACTCTCTCCAGCAGTTCGTAACAATGGTGGTGGTCACTTCAACCACAACTTGTTCTGGAATATTCTTTCTCCAAACGGTGGTGGAGCGCCAGTAGGTGCATTGGCTGAAGCTATCAATGCAAAATTTGGTTCTTTCGATGAGTTCAAAGCTGAGTTCAAAAAGGCGGCTATCAGTCGCTTTGGTTCAGGTTGGGCTTGGTTAGTAGCTCAAAAAGATGGTTCAATCGCTATCTCTTCTACGCCAAACCAAGATAACCCATTGATGGATGTAGCCGACGTAAAGGGTTTCCCTGTAATTGGCTTAGATGTATGGGAACATGCATATTACTTAAAATTCCAAAACAAACGCCCAGATTATATCGATGCATTCTGGAATGTAATCGACTGGAATATTGCTGAAGCAAGATATCAATCTGCTAAAGCTTAATAATCAAAGTATTAGGCAATAATTTTGATTTTTTTGAAAAAAAAAGCTCAAAATTGTTGCCTAATGTCGTTTAATAGCCTAATTTTGCAACTCGAAAACACACGGAGGATATAGCTCAGTTGGTTAGAGCATCGGATTGTGGTTCCGAGGGTCGTGGGTTCGAGCCCCATTATTCTCCCCAAAGGTTACCTTTTTAGGTAACCTTTTTTATTTTTCAGGCAATAGGCTTTAGGCATTATGCCGTAGGCAAATGAAAAAGGTGTTTTTTAATGAAATGATAAAAACCATTTGCCTAATGCTTACTGCTTACAGTCTGCCTACAGCAAACTTTAAATGCGTACTGACTTATCAGCTTTCGTGCCTCAATCCCACTTGTCTTTAGGCATTAAGCCATAGGCAAATGAAAAAGGTGTTTTTTATGAAATGATAAAAACCTTTTGCCTAATGCCTAATGCTTACAGCCTACAGCACAGCTTTCATGCCTCAATACCACTTGTCTTTAGGCATTAAGCCATAGGCAAATGAAAAAGGTGTTTTTATGAAATGATAAAAACCTTTTGCCTACTGCTTACTGCTTACAGCCTACAGCACAGCTTTCATGCCTCAATATCACTTGTCTTTAGGCATTAAGCCGGCTAATAAAAAGGTGTTTTTAATGAAATGATAAAAACCATTTGCCTAATGCCTAATGCCTAATGCTTACTGCTTACAGCCTACAGCACAGCTTTCGTGCCTCAATATCACTTGTCTTTAGGCATTAAGCCATAGGCTAATAAAAAGGTGTTTTTTTATGAAATGATAAAAACCATTTGCCTAATACCTACTGCTTACTGCTTACAGCACAGCTTTCATGCCTCAATCCCACTTGTCTTTAGGCATTAAGCCATAGGCAAATGAAAAAGGTGTTTTTTTATGAAATGATAAAAACCATTTGCCTAATGCCTACTGCTTACTGCTTACAGCCTACAGCACAGCTTTCATGCCTCAATACCACTTGT
>NZ_JBMLSD010000398.1:0-5793 GCF_049240685.1 Flectobacillus sp. | reverse complement strand
TTAAAATTTAGATTCTCCCAGTAGAGACGCAATGCTTGCGTCTCTATGCTTGCGTCTCAAACCAAGTAAATCCAGCATAATAGCCTCAAAAAAGGGGTCGGGATATATTTCCCGACCCCTTTTTTATGAAAATTATCAAAGATAATCCCATTCTTAAAATTTGGGATGACTCATGTTTGATGCTACCATCCTAGATATGAATGCTTAAGACGCAATCATTGCGTCTCTACTGATGGAATACAAATTTTTACATAATCACTTGTTTACTAAATCTGTCAATCACTAAATTCTGGATGATTTATGTTTCATTATTTAGTTCACAAGCCTTTCAGAATGAGCTTATTCCTTATTGACTTTACTTCTTACTTCATCAAATTTTGCACAATTACTCAAACAATCTCCTTGTTTATTAAGCTTAAATTTGTTTTGGCTACTATCTGTAAGATCATAGTTTCCTGCGGAGTCTATACTTACTGTGCTAAAAATACATGGGGCAACTTTTGCATTAAATTTATTGATTAGACCCACTTGATTTACACCTTTTGAAGCTACAGCAAGTCCATTACTAAATGGCTCGAGCGACTGGTATTCTGGATTAACCTGAATTTTACCTTTTGCATCCACATAACCATATTTACCTGCTGTATTTTGTACTAAGAAATAATCTTCTTTCGACGGGGCAAAAGTTTTGAATTGACACTTTGTGATATATCTTCCTGACACTTCCAAAGTGCCCCATAATCCATCTAATTTCACAAAGAGAATTTGTCCTTGATTTGTTGGTTGAATAGCTTCAAAAGCTTCAGGCGTTATTACTTTAAAATCATCCTCTCTCACTAAAATAATCTTCATGTTTTTGCCTTTATCGTCAGCTCTGAATGTTTTGATTACATTCATATTCTGAATCGTGGAGTCAGTTACTGCATAATTGATTTTTCCTGCATCAGGATATTTGGTTACAGGCTGTACGATAATCCCTCCGTTTACATCAATCACCTTATCTGCTTTACAAGTACCAATTTTACTTCCTTTGGCATCTAAGTTACAACTCACCACCTCCTTTACGACCAATAGTCCTTTTTTGTTTATTTTGCCAACGGCCTCATAGATGATAGGAATTACTTCTTTTCCTTGAAGGTTGATAAAGCCAAATTTGACTCCTTTTCCATCAACTACCTTGCTAACAGGAATAAGGTCAAATTCGCCTAAACTACCGATTGAGGTAAACTGAGGCGTAATAATAGTTTGAAAATCTTTGTTGATTAAGCCTAGTAGATTATTATCATCTTGCACAATTGCCAAGCCCCTAGAATCGAAATCACTGATTGCTTTGAAAGACTTACTAACCTGTAGGTTATTTGAATTAAAAACTTGCTGTTTATTTTCTTCAATTCCCTTGATAAAACCTTGTGTATCTACATCAGTAAGTATGCCATATTCAGGCTTGAGCAAAATGTCTCCATTGATGGTTGCGACGCCGAATTTTTCTCCCACTTTAATCTTCATTAGACCTTCTTTACCAATAGGCGCAATCAAATCAAAAATAGGTACAGGAGGTTTTTTATCCCCTAATTTCATGATTCCCCATTTGTTGTTGAGTTTTACTGCCAAACTTGTTGGGCTAATCATCGTCATTTCATCATAAAATGGAGAAAGGTAAGTTCCTGTCTTATCAAACGAGTTGTCGATAATAGAATATTTTCCACTGGCGATTTTAACCATGCTAAAACCATTAGAAAGGGCTTTGGCAGCAACAATATTCTCAAATACATCGCTTTCAACGCCATTGTTATCCACAAAAAACCAGTTGTATTTTTTTACTAAGGCTTTTCCGAAATTAAAAGGCTCAGCCTCTTCATATTGTGCTGGAATATATTCTTCTCCACAAAGGTTCAAAAAGCCCCAAACTTGGTCTTTTTTGATACGAGCCATTCCTTCACGATAATTTTCAACAAAACCATATCTGACATTGCTTCTCAACCGGTCTAAGGGAAATGCTTCAATGCTTTTGCCATCTAAATCTGTTGTTCTTTCGAGCGCAACCCCTGATTTATTATTGAAGCACATAAGGGCATTGGCATTTTTACTGCCATCCTTATTTTGTGCTTCGGCCGATAAAGCAAAAAAGGCCATAAGTAGCGTCAAAAATCGGGATAGTGGGTATCTATTTAATTGTGACTTTTTTGATACAAAATAAGTTTTCATAAGAATGTCTTATACAAAAGCAAGGTATAAATAAAAAGTTTGTTTGATTAATTATGATAAAATCGCACACATTTCATGCCATTGTGCCCAATAGCAATATTTATCTGGGATACTTTATGTGCATCGAAGAAAATACTGTGGTTATTTAATAAATGTTGGTGCGGTTTAAAAAGAGAAATGTTAAAAAACAATAGCTGAGTGAAGTAAACGGCGGTCTTATAAATTTCAAAAATAAAAGTTTTTACTATATTTTACAATAAAAACATCTTCAAATCTAAACGAGCTTCTCTGCCCAAAGTCACCTTATTCTATTGATTTATTTTGTCATCTTAGTTGGTTCTGCTATTTTTGGGATTCAAAAACTTGAATGGGCTTGGCAGTCTGATATTTGTCGGAAAACATTCATTTTCATTAAATTTTTCAACAACAATGGGTTTACTAGAAAATAAAGTAGCTTTAGTAACTGGAGCTTCAAGAGGTATCGGACGAGCAATCGCTACTCGTTTTGCTCAAGAAGGTGCTCAGGTAGCTTTTACGTATTTGTCATCAGTAGAAAAAGGTCAGGCTTTAGAAGCTGAATTGGCCGCTTTGGGAATCAAAGCAAAGGGGTATCGTTCTGATGCTTCTGACTATCAACAAGCTGAAGATTTGATGAATCAAGTTGTTGCTGACTTCGGTAAAATCGATGTATTGGTAAACAACGCTGGTATCACAAAAGATGGTTTGTTGATGCGTATGACCGAAGAACAATGGGATACTGTAATTCAAGTAAACTTGAAGTCAGTATTTAACTTGACAAAAGCAGCTACAAAACCGATGATGAAAGCCAAGTCTGGTTCTATTATCAATCTTACTTCTGTAGTGGGTTTGCGTGGTAATGCTGGTCAAGCAAACTATGCGGCCTCTAAAGCTGGTATTATCGGTTTTACAAAATCGGTAGCTTTGGAATTAGGTTCTCGTAATATTCGTTCAAATGCAATTGCCCCTGGTTTTATCGAGACCGAAATGACAGGTGAGTTGAATGAAGCAGCTACTGAAGAATGGAAGAAATCAATTCCTTTGAAACGTGGGGGTCAAGCTGAAGAAGTGGCAGACGCTTGCGTATTCTTGGGCTCAGATATGTCTCGCTATATCACTGGCCAAGTATTACAAGTAGACGGTGGTATGTTGACCTAGGAAAAGCGTCTTTTCAAAAAAAGAGCAATAGATTTTCAATTTTGAACGTCTGTTGCTCTTTTTGTTTATACCTAAATACAATTTATCCTTTGCAAAATCTTCCTTTTTAGGTTATTTTGAGTAAAATATCATTTGTGGAACGTCGTTTGCTTGATAGACGTAATACTTTTCCTATTCTTTAATATGTGGTCAAATGACTGAGGCTCGTTGTTTGCTAACGGACATTGTGAGTTTTGCCTAGTACTTTGTTTCTATGAAATTCGACTTTTTATTTCAATCATCTCCTTGGTTTATTTTGCTCTGCTTGTTGGCAGGGGCGATTTATGCATTTGTTTTATACCAAATTTCTCCAACGCCTTGGAGCAAAAATACCAATCGCTTACTGGCGGCTTCTCGCTTTATTGCCGTAAGTTTGATTGCTTTGTTGCTCCTTAATTTCTTGATTCGCCAAATATCCCAGTCTGTTCAAAAACGAACTTTAGTGTTAGCTATTGATAATTCGCAATCGATGGGACTTACGAATAAGCAAACTTTGAATGGAGTCCTTTCTCAATTAGCATCTTTGAAAGAAAAATTACAGGAAGAAGATTTTGAGATTTCTTGGACAACATTGGACGGACAAAATCCAGAAAAGGCAACAGATATTCAGTTTAATCAAAAAAGTACGAACCTTTCCAGTTTGCTATCTGGAATCAAAAATGCACAAGAGGGAAATAATCTTTCTGATGTGGTGCTATTGTCTGATGGTATTGTCAACGAAGGTATTAACCCAAGTAGCGAAAAGTTTACATTTACTATCCATTCGATTGGGCTTGGTGATACGATTCCGAAAAAAGATATAGCCGTAAAATCGGTCTATGCTAATAAAATTGCTTATCTAGGAAATAAATTTCCTGTGCAAGCAGATATTAGTTCTTATGGGTTTCAGGGAAAAACAGCCAGTGTTTATTTAAAACAAGGGGGGAAAGTTTTAGAGAAACAAGTCATTAATTTTCAACAAAAAGATGATCTCAAAACAGTTACTTTCAATGCGCTAGCTTCGCAGAAAGGAGTACAACATTTTGTGATTCAGGTAGATGTGCTTGGCGGGGAGTTTAGTAGTAAAAACAATCAACAAGATGTCTATGTTGAGGTAATTGATGGAAAAGAAAAGGTTTTGTTGATGGCATTAGCTCCACATCCAGATATCAAGGCTATCAAAAGTATGTTAGATAAAAACGAGAATTTTGAAATAGATGTCAAAATTTTGACCGAAAATCCATTTCCAGATTTATCAAACAAAAACTATGATGTATTGATATTACATCAGTTGCCAGATTATTTCAATTCTTATTCAAATATCTATAAACCATTACTTGATAAAGGAATACCAACGTTGTTTGTGCTAGGAAACCAAACGGGAACTAGCTACCTCAATCAGTTGAATCAAGTAATGCGTATCAATTCTCAAGCAGGTCAGACCGACAAAGTAACTGGCTATTATAACGGTAATTTTAAATCGCTCAACTTTGAAGCTGAGTCTTTGGACTTAATCAAACAATTCCCACAGGTTTCGGTGCCTTTTGGTGATATTACACTTTTGCCAAATTCGGAAGTAATTCTTTATCAGAAAATAGGTTCATTACAAACACAGAAGCCTTTATTTGCTATAAACTCTGGGCCTAAAAAATCTGCTATTTTTGCTGGAGAGGGTATTTGGACTTGGCGTTTAGAGGAATTTGATTTGACCGAAAAGCAAGAGCTAATCGATGATATTTTCTTAAAAGTGGTACAATTCCTATCTGCTAAAGACGATAAACGAAAATTGAGAGTATATCCGATTTCAAACGAATTTTTGTTAAGCGATAAAGTCGTTTTCGAAACAGAGATATACAATGGCATTTATGAAAAAATGTATAATATCCCTGTAGCACTCGAATTAAAAGATGAAAAGGGTCGTGTTAGAAAATATAATTATACACCATCTGCTGATAACTCGAAGTTTGAAATTAGTGCCTTGCCTGCGGGCGTGTATCAGTACAAAGCCAATGCAAGTGTGTTGGGCAAAAACGAACAAAGCACAGGTGAATTTATTGTAAAAGATTTACAAGTAGAATTAAGTAATACTACAGCAGATTTTGATTTGCTAAGACAATTATCAGCACAAACAGGAGGGAAGTTTTTATCAGCAAGTCAGCTTTCACAGCTTGAAAAACAAATTTTAGCGCACAAAGCCCCAGAAAAAATTGAAGCCAACGAAGACCTTAAAGAGTTTATAAATCTCAAATGGGTATTCTTCTTAATTATTGCATTGCTCACTGCTGAATGGGTTGTTAGGAAGTATATGGGAGGGTATTAGGTTAATAATGAGGATGATTCGTTTCACAATTGTAATAATATTTGTTCGTTTTCTATATGATAATTGTATATTTA
>NZ_JBMLSD010000397.1:0-1288 GCF_049240685.1 Flectobacillus sp. | reverse complement strand
AAGCCGTAGGCTACAGCCAAGCACAGTTTTCTACTTATCGCCTACGGCTTAAAGCCTAATGCCTCAAACCTAATGCCTTAAACATGCTATCAAGAATAAATTACTTCGCTGTTGCAATCGTGATGTTTCTAAACTCAATTGGTCCGTGGTCACCTTGGAACATAATTGGTCCTGCTTCTGCCTCATTGCTATCAATCGCGCCACCCGTAATGCCTGGTATCTCAGCTTTATAGATGGTTGTTTTGCCATTTAGCACTACAGTCACCACTCTTCCGACTAAGGTAATATCATAACTTTGCCATTCTCCTGCTTTTTTAGCTGGCATTTCTAAAGGCTTCACAAAACCATAAATACCTCCCAGTTCAATAGCAGATGGTTCTATACCGAAACCGTCCGTAATCTGTACTTCATAGCGTCCACGTAGATATACACCACTATTGCTACCCTCTGGCACACGGAATTCAACGTGTAATTTGAAATCACCGAAGGTTTTGGTTGTTCTGATATTAGCACCTGATTTTGGACTTTTCAAAGCACCATTCTCAACAACCCATTGGTTTTCGCCTGCAGTAGGGCGGTCTTCTCTTCCAATAATTTCCCATCCGTCTAAGTTTTTACCATTGAAAATAGGCATTGGTTTTCCGAAAATAGGCTCCTTAGACTTGATCAATTTTGGTGCTTTTACACCCACCCAATTCAATACTTCGCCATTAGGCTGATTCATTGTTCCTTCCAATTTTCCATCTTTCAAGATAGCCTCTACTACAAGGTCTTTCTCTTCTCTTTCCCACTGTGGCGGAATGGCGAAAGACATTTTATTATCCTTGAAATATACTATTGAGATAGGTCTGGCACTACCGCCACTACCCACAAAACGCCCATTGAGGTATTTTACCCCAGAATGGTTAATTTCTAACCAAGACGGGAATTTTTTATTTCCTTTCGTAATGGTAATATCCCAACGCCCTTCTATACTTTGAGCTGTAATAGCCAAGGTTGAGCATAAAATACACAGAATTATCAAATGTAATTTTGTAATGAGTTTTTGCATGATAGTATTGTTTTTGGTTAAATGGTTTTCACAACGATTTGTCGTTGTCGGCAAAACAACAATGCTAAAATTAATTAAAATTTTGTAAGATAAGCCGACAAATCGCAATGGAAGGCATATAGATAATGGTAGAAGTCATTATCTATTGAGTGAATTGGTGATTGAACCAATGAGTGATTATGGTAAAGTTTGTACGCTAGCAGTAGAGACGTAATACTTTACGTCTTGAGCCAAGTT
>NZ_JBMLSD010000396.1:0-6703 GCF_049240685.1 Flectobacillus sp. | reverse complement strand
ATTAAAATCAATTTGTTATTTTGAGCCAATAGGCCGATAGCTCATGAAATACATTTTACCACTATTTACCTTGTGCTTTTTCCCTAGTGCCTATTATACTCAACATTTCTTATAAAGCTGGAGCTTAGAATTTTGCTAAACCGAGGGGTACTCCCAAGGTTTTCTATACTCACGTCTCAATAATTTGTTTGCCTCTGGATCATTTAGAACTAGCTCTTTTTCACCATCCCAAACAATACTTCTACCTACTTTTGCAGAAAGCATTCCTAAAAGACTCATATTGGT
The DNA here is from genome assembly GCF_049240685.1 of Flectobacillus sp. NCBI lineage: Bacteria > Pseudomonadati > Bacteroidota > Cytophagia > Cytophagales > Flectobacillaceae > Flectobacillus > Flectobacillus sp. Next base: position 6,418 of record NZ_JBMLSD010000396.1, on the reverse strand, counting down.
AGAACGGTGACCAATTTCGATATCACACATAGGAAGTTGATGCGACTTGAGAGAGCTTAAGAAATCATGCCACAACTCCCGGATATTTTGATCATCAGGCTTGTTTAAGGTTGGGTTTTCGTGTAAAATGGGTTTATTTTTATTTGCAGGATAAAAAGTCCAACCATCTTGCCAACCCATATGAAAGGTGCCTTCTGTTCCATAAAAGTAACAACCAACATTGGTATGTTCGGCTTCGTTAGCGCCGAACAAACGATGTTCCCACGATACATGGAAATTTTCAAATTCGTAATTGACTAACTGCATATCGGGAGCATCAGTAGTATCCTTTCGGATATGTCTAGCCATCGTAGAATAAATCTTACGAGGATATTTTTCATCCATGCACCATAGAATCTGATCCATCCAATGAATTCCCCAATCCCCAAGTTGTCCATTTGAAAAATTCAAAAATTGTCTAAAGCCTTTAGGATGAATCAGTCCATTGTAAGGAATCAACGAGGCTGGCCCACAATACATATCCCAGTCTAGTCCTTTGGGTACCTCCGAATCGGGCATCTTTGTACCTGCGCCTCCTCCATAGTGCACAAAAGCACGTATCATCCCGATTTGTCCTACCTTTCCTGAGCGAATAAAATTCATTCCAGAAATATTATGAGGCGAAGCCCGCCTGTGCGTACCCACTTGTACAATTTTATCATATTTTCGAGCAGCATTGACCATCGCCCTTCCCTCCATTATCGTATGTCCAATCGGTTTTTCAACATACACATGGGCTCCGCTGCTCATCGCTGCGATAGCAATCAAGGGGTGCCAATGGTCGGGTGTTGCTACAATCACAATTTCTGGTTTTTCTTTATGCAACAAATCCCGGAAATCTCGATATAGCTTAGGACTATCAGAACACAACGTTGTGACCTCTTTTTGGGCATTTGTCAGCTGCATTTCATCGACATCGCACAAGGCAACGACTTGGGACTCTCCTGCCCTAATTGCTTCACGCAGAATATTCATACCCCACCAACCTGAACCTATGAGGGCAGTTTTGTATCGGTAATTTTTATGAGAGAGAGCTGGCAAAAGCGGTAAGCTCGAATAAGCAAGGCTAGCAGAGGTTGATAATTTGATAAATTCTCGTCTTTTCATAGTTTTTGAATAGTTTACTTTCAATATACTTAAAATCAAATGTTTTTTTATGAGTTTTTGCAGGTAATCTTATGTCAAAATTTACACAGATAGCAATTTCTTCCGTTCATACCAAAAAATCTTCACTAATTGAAAGTATATTCGGTAAACATGATACTTTAATTATTAAAAAAGTGTATATTTGACTAATAGGCTTAATTCTTTATCACCGCCAATATTATGTTTCGAAAAGCCCTTACTTTAAGTCAGAACACTGAAACTATAAGTCTCATAAATCAAAAACTACAAAGCTTGGGAATTCTTTCCTCAGGCCATTTTGATTTATACGAAACTCGATTTTTAAAGTCTTTAATAAAATCTAAGCCAGATTATATATTCATTGATGTTACAGCGATTCAAACTGAAAAATTGATTTTTAAACAAACTGAATTTGTTTCTAAATTATTTGCCAGCTCAACTTTGATTGCGCTTTGTGATATCTTACATCCTGCTACCCAGAAGCTCTTACTCGAGGCAGGAGTACAAGACTGTCTTTTGCTGCATGACTTTATTAATCAAGATATTGAAAAAAACCTTTTCTTTGCCCGCGAAAGACAAAATCTCAGAAATCGATTTAAAAGAGTTGCCAACGATTACAAACAACTATTTGATGCAAATCCACTACCCATGTGGCTGTATAATCCTGAGAGTAAAAAATTTATTAAGGTAAACAAAGCAGCTTGTCAAAAATATGGTTATTCCACCAAAGAGTTTTATCAACTCAACATCGAGCAGCTTGCCATAAAACTTCCCGAATCCGAAGCTGTAAATACACTACCTACCGAAACACACAAGACCAAATCGGGGGAGATTATTTATGTCGAACTTACCTCCCATCATACGATTTACAAAAATACTGAGGCTGTTTTGGTATTAGCACACGATGTAACCTCTCGCGTAAAGGCGGAACAAGAACGAAATGTTGCCTCCAAACAACTCTTTTTAATTTTTGAAAATTCAACAGATGCTATCCTTCTGACCAACAACGAAGGCATCATACTGGAAGGAAATAGAGCAGCCAAAGAGCTTTTTAACTCTTCGAAATCATCATTACAAAATAAAGCGCTTTCTCAAATTGCCTCTCCTGAATTTAATACACCTTTTGAGAGCCTTTGGAAGAAATTTCAAGAAATTGGCAAGCATGAAGGTAAAATTTCTATCAAATCTGAAAATAAACTCACAAAAATTGCTTCATGGCGTGGGGTTGCAAATCTTAGAGAAGGAATCCATTTACATATTTTCAATGATGTTACCGAAACGGAGCTAAAGAACAGAGAAAATGAATTGAATAGTCGAATATTATCTTCTATCAAAGACGCTTTTACACTGAAAGAAACACTTGCCGCCATCAGCAACAATATACGATTGTTTACAGGTTGGGAAGTTGTAGAGTTTTGGCTTCCCGATTCGCAGAATCAAGTTTTATTTCTTGCGAGTGCTTCCGCTGATCCAAACAACCCACAATTTGTCAATTTTGCGGAAATGTCCCGAAATAGAGCCAGAGGCTTTAAAGAAAGGAGTATTTCAAATAATTCTTGGTTAGAAAAAAATGCTTTTTGGTTTGACAATCTCTATTATCATGAAAGCTTTAGCCGACAGGAATTGTTAGACCCCAGCCTTAACTATACTGCTGTATCAATTCCTATATTCGAAGCACCTGGAAGTGACCAAATTCTTGGTATCATCATTTTGATAACAGACCAAAAAGTATCTTATGATTCCTATTTGGTTACCATATTATCAAATGTTGCAAGTACCCTCGGCAACTTAATTGAGAAAGTTAAGGCTCGCGAAGAGTTGTCAAGTCTTTTCAATTACTCAGCCGACCTCATTTGTATTGCCGATAAAAACGGATATTTAATCAAAACCAATCCTGCTTTTTCAACAGTTCTTGGGTATTCCGTAGAAGAGCTGAAAAGTTATAAGTTCGCTGATTTGATTCATCCTGAAGATATGGAATCTTCTCTGGAACAAATAGCAAAGTTATATCAGGGTGAAATTGTCAGAGCACATGCCAATAGGTATAAAACAAAATCAGGCGAGTATAGGCATTTTGCATGGGTTGCAGTACCAGACCCAAACGGGAAACAAGTTTTTGTTATTGGTCGAGACGTGACTGAACTCAAGATTCAGACTGATTTAATTTTAAAGAATGCCGACCAAACCCGCAATATGCTCGAAAGTATTACCGATGGGTTTATCTCCATAGATAAAAATTGGAACGTAAGTTATTGGAACGCCTCGGCTGAACGAATTTTGGGTATTCCTAAAAAGGTTATCATCAACCAAAACTGCTTGGAATTGCTCGAAAATCAAGCACCTGAACTTGCTGCTCTTATTCAAAATGCTTCAAAATTGCAGAGTTCCTTATTTTTGGAAACCTACATTTCTACACAAAAAATTTGGATTGAATCAACTGCTTATCCTTCAAACGAGGGATTAACGGTGTATATACGAGATATAACTCTTGCCAAAGAACATAGCCTTGCAATTGCTACAATGCAAAAAAACCTAGAGGCTATTATTAATGCTACTTCCGAACTTATTTGGTCTGTAGATAAAGATTACAACGTTACTATTGCAAATAAAGCCTACTATGCAATGTTGGCAGATTTGGTAGGGAGTACCTCGATTTTAGACTTAAAAGTCGTCAGAGAAAATCTGAGTGAAGAAATAAAAAATCGGTGGTTTGAGTACTATAAAAAATGTATGAGTGGCGAACCTCACTCTGTTATCGAAGATTGGGAGTCTTATCATAAAGGAGGAAAAAGCCTTAAAGCTATTGTAAACTTCAACCCGATTTATGACCATCAGGGAAATATTACAGGGGTGGCTTGTTTTGCAAAAGACATCTCGGATATAACGCAAAAAATGGAAACAATAGACAAACAAACCAACCAACTACAAGAAATTGCTTGGTTTCAGTCTCACGCAGTGAGACAACCCTTAGCGAAGATTCTTGGAATTGTTGACTTTTTAGAGGTAACTGAGGTGGAATTAGACGAAGAAACTTCCCAACTTCTGAACGACCTAAAAAGCTCTGCTCAAGAGCTGGACGATGTTGTAAAGACCATTGTAAACAAGGCACAAAGAAATGATTAAGTTAGGCAATAGGCATTAAGTTTTTAACATTTCATAAAAATCATCTTTTTTCTTTAGCTTTCAGCTTAGGGCATTCGGCAAAAAACATAGTTAGCGTCACTAAAAAACCATTTTACATTCTTTGCCTAATGCCTACAGCTTGACAACTAAAATCTAATTTTACTCGCTTACTTAAACTTGCCTAAGTATTTAATGAATCGCGATGGCGTCCCACATCATATCAATACAAGCGTTAATTTCGGTTTGATTCAAATGTTGAACCTGACAAGACAACTCGCCGACAGCTCCACACAACATCATGATAATCAAATTGGAAGAGATATTTTTGATTAAAGCTTCATTCTGTCCCATTTCTATTAAATCAAATAAAGGTCTTAGCGCCTTGTTTTCCTCCTCAATAATGGCATCATTATCGCCTTCGTTGTAAGGCGATCTAGCATATTGCTCAAAAAATATCTGAACCTCAGGATTGGTAGCGACTCTACGAATATATTTATCTAAAGCCGATTTGAATTTACATTCAAAGCTCCCATCTTGATAGACATTTTCAAATGACAATTCTGTTTCTTTCCTGACCAAATACAGATACAAGTGATTGATTAACTCCCTTTTATCCTTAAAATAAATGTAGATAGTTCCAGTAGCTACTCCAACTTCTTTGGCTAGTATACTCATTTTTAAGCCAGAAAGCCCAACTTTGGAAATCATGGTTAAGGCCTTTTCCAAAATCATTTTCTCTTTAACTTCATCCTTGGTTCTCATAATATTTTATAATAAGGTATTTTGAATGTGGTTATGTCGAATGCCAGTCTAGTCTTTTCAGGTTAGGCAAATGAAAGATTTCAACGAGGCATAAGGTTAAATATAATTAGAATAATTCCAAATTTTATCAAAAATCCCCAAGTTTAAAACTTTTATCCTAAATATGTTATTATAATTGTAATAACAAATTAAGCTATATCAGGATATGAAAGATTTGATGAGACAAAGAACTTCTTTAAAAGAAGAAATAGAAATCGCTCTAAACGCACAATGTAAGATGGAAGCCGAGGCTTCGCAAAAGTATTTAGCGATGGCTTCTTGGCTAGACCGTAATGGATTCGAAAAATCTGCTGAGTATCTTTATGCTCAGGCGGAGGAAGAGCGTGAACATTTCCTTAAGTTATTCAAATACATCAACGAAGTTGGAGGCACAGCTATCACTCCTACAATCGGTGAGGTAATTCAAGAATATCCTTCTTTCAAAAGCGTATTTGAAGCTGCATTACAAAGTGAAATTGCGGTAACTAATGCAATCAATAAGATTGTAGCCAAATGTCGCGAAGAAAACGATTATGCTACCGAGCAATTCATGATGTGGTATGTGGTAGAACAGAGAGAAGAAGAGAAAAACGCGCGTCGTGCACTAGAGTTGTTTGATTTGATTGATGTAGAAAGTGCTACAGGTAAGTTTGCCTTGGATAAAGAAATTGGAAAAATTGGAGGCGAAAAATAAGCAGTCAAACATTTCGGTATATCATCCCAAACATGAGTTATTGACAATAGAAGGATTATTATCAAATGTTTATTCCAGCAGAAGAGAGGCAATGCTTGTGTACCAATGCAAGTAAAATATTAGTTTCATCAAAAAAGCGGTCAGAATACATTTTCTGACCGCTTTTTTTGATGAAAAATTGGAGAAAAGTCCCCCTCTAATTATTCAGGATGATTCTTATTTTTAACTTACAAAAAGAGATTATTTTACTTTTGACAATGATTTTTGTAAAGAAGAAATAGCGGATTTTAAGTATAATACTCTCGAGGCTACAGACACTATGCATATTGTAAGTACGGAAGACTTTATTAGTTAATAGTCTGATTACTGGACAAAATGAGAAAAGGTATTTAGAATTTTCAATGAATATTTAAAAACAGTTTAAAACTGTTAAAAAAATGAGTCCAAGACTAAGTCTTGAACTAGTAACTTCAAATTTGTCCAGTAATCAGGTTAATAGTATACCAGTGATTATAATATATTAATAATCAAAAGTCAAGTATAGGCTTTCGGCGGTGGGCTTTGGGAAAAATGCTTGTCCGTGGTCGTTAAAAACATTTTAACACGCTTTGCCTTGTGCCTATTGCCTTGTCCCTA
>NZ_JBMLSD010000395.1:0-3443 GCF_049240685.1 Flectobacillus sp. | reverse complement strand
GAAGCATATATTGCCCTCCTTCAGACCCAAATGCTCCTGCTATAAAAAGCTATGTTGCTCCACCACTTGAGTATTTACTCAAGCAAAACAAAGCGGCAAAAGTTACAGCAGATAAATCTAAATTTATTGTTACTTATAATGATTTTCCAGCAGATGCTAAGGCTGCTTTCCAAAAAGCGGTTGATATTTGGCAGTCGATCTTGGTATCTGACGTACCCATTCGAATAACCGCAAATTGGCAAAGTTTAGGAACTAGTGTGTTAGGATCAGCCACCACTACTGGTGCTTATCGAGACTTTCCAGGCGCTGCCAAGGCGCAAACTTGGTACGCCGTTGCGCTAGCCGAAAAAATGGCGCATACGAATCTAAATGGTGATAGACCCGATATTGTGGCACAATTCAATGGCGATTTTGCGTGGTATTATGGCCTAGATGGAAATGTTCCAGCTAATAGATATGACCTTGTCTCAGTTGTATTACACGAGATTGGACATGGTCTTGGTTTTTTTGGTTCCTTGCGCGAAGCTAGTTCTGATGCCACACTTGGTGTAATTACAGATGGCGGAGTTCCCTATATCTATGACGTTTTTGTAGAAAGTCAAAGTGGACAAAGACTACTTAATTCAAGTGTTTTCAAAAATCCATCTGCCGAATTACATCAACAGCTTGTAGGAGGGCAATTGTATATGAATACCCCTTCTATTATTGCAGTAAATGATAGCCTGCGAGGAAGACTATATGCTCCAAACCCTTACGACGAAGGTTCAAGCTATAGCCACTGGGATGAAGTTACCTATCGCACAGGAACAGTTAATGCGCTGATGTCCCCTCAATTTGCCAGAGCTGAGGCTATTCATAACCCTGGTCCTATGATGCTAGGATTATTTAATGATATGGGATGGGTAGGAAATACTATTGCCCACAAACGTCTCAAAGATTCTGAAGATTTAGTAAATCCATTGGCGTTCAATGTCAAAGTTTTTGGTGACAATGGCTTTGATTCTACTTCAGTCAAACTTGTTTATTCGTATGGCGATATTACCAAGGATAAAACAGAAGTATTGATGACTAGAAATGGTAAAACAGGAGAATATGCCTTTAGTTTACCCAATAGAGGTAGTGAACAAACATTGAGCTATTATTTCACGGCTGTGGATAGTCAGAAAAAAACTTTTTCTACACCAGCAGAGGCGCCTGGAAGTATCGCCAATATTAATTTCTACAAAGTTAGGATTGCAGCCGATACCGTTAAACCAGTTATCGACTTCGTGCACAATATTTCCTTAGTGAAGCCTTCTGATACGCAAGTTAATCTACCATCCCTAACAGTGGCTGATAATATAGATATCGATACGGTATATGTAGAATATTTGATTGACGGAAAAGCTCAACCAGCCTTTGCGTTGACTAGAGGGCAATCCAGTGATTTGTTAAGTGGTGGTATTGCCTATCCTTTTACAGGAAAGTTTACATTTGCTAGTGGCTTATTCAAAGGAGGCGAAAAAATTCAGTATAGAATTGTGGTAAAAGATAAAACAAAAGCAAAAAATACTGTTTACTCTCCTAGCACAGGTTATTACGAGTTTAGTGTACAAAAAATCCTAGCTGCGGTTAATTCATATATTACAACTTTTGAAAGTGTAGCTGCCGACGATTTTTTTACCAAAGGCTTTAGCATAACTCAACCTTCAGGATTTGCAAGTAAAAGTATGCATTCGGACCATCCATACAAAGATGGTACAGAGTTCGCTTTTACAGCTTCTGATCCTTCTGATACCTATAGCAATTTTACCTTCAACCTACAAAAGCCCATTATTCTAAGAGGAGATACCGCCAAGATTTATTTTGATGAAATCGTATTGGTTGAACCCGGTGATAGAGGTGTAGCTTTTGCCAGTAATGGCGTACCTAATCGAAACTTCTATGATTATGTAATAGTAGAAGGCTCTAAAGATGGAGGAAATACTTGGAAATGGTTTCAAGATGGCTGGGATTCGTCAAGTAACTCTGCTTGGCTAGCTGCTTGGAATAGTTCGTCGGATGCCAATGGCAATTCTTTGGCAACAGGAACTCCTGCATTATTCAAACCTCGGGAAATAGATATGCTCAAGTCTGGCGATTTTAAAGCAGGTGATCAAGTTTTGATTCGCTTCCGTTTATTGGCTGATGTAGGTGCACACGGCTGGGGCTGGGCTGTTGACAATCTGAATATTCAAGGGCCTAATCCAAACCCTCCAAAAGTTGTTGTATTGGGAACCGAATTTGATGAGACACAGCTTTTCACAGTAAGTCCAAATCCAAGTAATACGGGTCAATTTTTACTAAAAGCTACTTTCGAAAAACCTGCAACCAAATTACGCTTGAGTGTAGCTAATATGCTTGGTCAAGAAATATCACAAGCTAACTTCGAAAAAGTAGGAACAGAATTTTCTCAAATCGTTGATTTATCATCGGCAAGCTCAGGTACATATATCCTCCGTATGATGGTAGATGATAAATTATATGTTAAAAAATTGATTAGTCATCGCTAAATTGAGTGAATGGGTGATTATTTTAAACTGGTAGAGGCTTTACGTCTCAAAGCTGTATCCTTTTCAAATATAGTATCAAAAAAGCGGTCGAAAAATCATTTTTCGACCGCTTTTGTTTTACAATGTATCCAAATAAGCTAAGAAAGCTTTCAAATCGGTTTCATTTTTTAGGTTGGGTTTTTCTTTACTCCACCAATCTTTCACTGCACTTTCATCTTTGCCCAAAGCTTCCAGTAACGATTTTTTATCTTTCTTTACCTTTACGATAGTATTATCTGATTTCAAGAGATACAAGGTTTCATTAATATCAAATTTCATCGTTTTGGTTGCCGAATTATAGCCCGAAACATCAAATTTATGGGCTTTAAAATATTTTAGTAGTTTGAATTTGCCCTCAAAAGCGATTTCATAAAAAGTACCATCATTCTGGCGGTCAATAGCCGGAAACCCTTTTTTGAAAATTCGCATATTTCCAGCAGCCTCCTCGAAGCCAAACTCCACAATAGGTAAGGTCAAAACCTTTTCTTCTTTTCCTTCTTTAAATTCTATACGATTGTCGTAAGAATTAAAGCGTATCTGCGGAATCGTCATTTTCCTTTCGTTTGAAAACTTCAAATATCCTTTTTTAAACTCCTGAGGAATATAAACCGTACCCTCGACATTCACTTCATGCCCATCAAATAATACTCTTCCATCGGGAGTTTCGAGATAAGATTGGGCTTTAGTCTGATAGGATAAAAAACAGATTATAAAAAATAAGGCGATTTTTTTCATTTCAAAAGAAATTAGATTGTTGTGTTTTTAGTTTTATAGACCAATAAATTACGGAAAATGTTATCAAAATCAACACTTTATCCATAAACTAAGTATTTTGAGCTTACGGCTTGCAGCTTTGGGCATTCGGCAAAATGT
>NZ_JBMLSD010000394.1:0-5388 GCF_049240685.1 Flectobacillus sp. | reverse complement strand
AAATGAGTTAATTGTGTTGGAGTTGGTGGCAAAGGTCTGATTACTGGACAAAATTAAGTTCTCTAGTTCAAGACTTAGTCTTGGACTCATTTTTTAAAAACAGTTTAAAACTGTTTTTAAACATTCATTCAAAAAGTCTAAATACCTTTTCTCTTTTTGTCCAGTAATTAGGGCAAAGGTTTGATTACTGGACAAAATTAAGTTCTCTAGTTCAAGACTTAGTCTTGGACTCATTTTTTTAACAGTTTTAAACTGTTTTTTAAATCATCAGTGAAAAAGGCTATATACCTCAATCTCACTTTCTTGTTTTGTCCAGTAATGAGGTTAACTGTATATCTGTTATTGTAATAAAATCATAATCAATAAACTGTTAACAAATAACGTTTTCCTACTTAGTCAATACATATTCATAATTTCATTAGAATCGGTTTTGGATCTGTGCTTACGGCCTACAGCTTAAAGCCTATTGCGATAAAATTAATTTCTACAAAATATCTTTTTTTATTCTTACCGAAAACTCTTCTAAATCTTGGTCTGTAAAGTCTAAATGGGTTACAAAACGAACTTGGTGCTTGCCAAAAGTGGCTGCTTTGATACCAACCTCAGCCAATTTTTTGACATAGTCAGAAGATAAAATACCATTATCCAAGGTGAAAATTACAATATTGGTATCTACTGGTAACACTTCAAGAACTTCTGATTTTTGAGACATCAATGCACCAATTGCTCTTGCTCGATGATGGTCTTCCGTAAGTCTGTCGATATGATTATCCAAAGCATAAATCCCTGCGGCCGCCAAATATCCTGCCTGACGCCAACCGCCTCCCCAACGTTTACGCACACGACGGGCTTTGGTGATGAATTCTTTCGTTCCCAATAATACAGAACCTACAGGAATACCAAGACCTTTAGAAAGGCAGATAGAAATCGAGTCAAACAGCTCGCCATACTGCTTTGGCGATTCTTTGGTTTCGACCAAGGCATTGAAAATACGTGCTCCATCCAAATGCAATGCCATGTGGTGAGCTTTGCAAATCTCCTTTATTTTTACAATTTCTTGAATATCATAATACGCACCACCGCCTTTGTTTACGGTATTTTCTAATGAAACCAATCGCGAAACAGGATGGTGTAAATTGTCTGGCTGTATGACATCGATGATTTGCTCAGCCGTGATTCGTCCTCTATTGCCCTGAAGTAAATTCACAGATGCAGAGGAGTTGGAAGCAATACCACCACCTTCGTACAGATATACATGCGAAAGGGCGTCACAGATTACTTCATCCCCTTGATTTACATGTACATTAATGGCGATTTGGTTGGTCATTGTACCCGATGTACAGAATAATCCAGCTTCATAACCAAACATTTCAGCGGCTTTGGCTTCCAGCTTTTTGACGGTGGTATCTTCTTCAAAAACATCGTCGCCAACTTCTGCGCTAAACATGGCTTCTAGCATGGCAGGTGTAGGCTTGGTAAATGTATCGCTTCTTAATTCTAAAGGTTTTAGTTCACTCATGGGATTAGTAGTTGATGATAATGTATTGTTTACAAAAATTGCTATCTAGATTTTCGGCAATTTACTTAATTTTGGAGAAGTGAAAAAATAACTACTTCTGTTTCCAAACTCATCAATACCTTGAATCAACTCACTAAAGCTTATCTATGCCTTTTATTAGGCGTGTTTTGTATTGCATGGTCAGCAATATTTGTCAAAATGGCACATGCCCCAGCGCTCACTTCTGGTTTTTACCGATACTTTTTTTGTTTTGTAGGCTTGCTGCCTATCTGGTTAGTAAAAGGTGTAAAAGTACCTTCTGCAAAAACGCTTCGTTGGATTGGTCTAGGTGGACTTTTATTTGTGCTGGATATGTCCTTCTGGAATATTTCTATACTAAAAACTTCGGCTTCTGTTTCTACTTTATTGGCTAATAATGCCTCTGTTTTTGTGGGTTTGGGGGCTATGTTTTTCTTCAAACAATCGCTTTCAAGACGCTATTGGTTTGGATTATGTGTTTCTTTGCTAGGTGTTTTTATTGTAGCAGGCAAAGATTTAGCTCAAAATCAAAGTGTTGGACTTGGGCATCTAATGGCAATTACGGCGGCTATATTTTATGCTGGATATATGCTTGTGACTCAAAAAGTACGCGGAGGAATAGATACGGTCAATTTTATGGCTTGGTCGCTCATACCTTGTTTGATTCTTTCGTGGGGAATTTGTTGGTTTGGTGATTGGCAATTACTCGGTTTTGATACCCAAACTTGGTGGGCTTTTGTAGGAATGGGCATAATTTGCCATCTGGTGGGTTGGTTGTCTATCAATTATGCTTTGGGGCATATTCCTGCGGCGGTGGTGTCACCAACCTTGTTGCTCCAACCCGTTTTGACGGCTGTTATATCTTATTTTTTACTCAACGAAGTTTTAAGAACTGAACAAATAGTAGGTGGTCTGATTGTAATGCTTGGTATTTATTTGGTCAGTAAACGCAATTGAGATTGTAGTCTCTGAACCAAAAGATTGATAAGGCGTTTGGTCAATTCTTCTTCATTTTCTAGAAAAAGTTGATATTCTTCAAGTGTAAAATGCCCTGCAATGATACCTTCAAGGTAATGCTTGAATTTCATATCTCGCTTTACCGAATGACTAATATAGTCTAATTGCTCTTTTTCTGATAGTTTGAAAAAAGCCCCTTTTCTAACTGTAGCATATTGTCTGAAAATAGTGAGTAATAGCTCATTCTGTTGCTTGAGAATAGGTCTGAGCGTTTGGTTCTGAAAGTTTTCTAAAACAGACTCGCTGGGCTGTGTGATGATTTCTGGACGCATAAATACTTTTTTGTACTTTCCAGAGTCTTTACTTCTTGAGAATATTCAGGGAGAAAATGTTAATTTTTCTCCCTGAACTTTTACCTAAAACTGCTTCAAATAAGATATTTTACTAATCAAATGTTGTTCTTGTTGTTTGGTAAAATCTGTACCAGTAAATCCTCTTTGGTTGAATACCAAATAAATGTATGAAAGTGGACGATATTCCCACGAAAATCTAACATTGAAAGTATCTCGATTGTTTTGGGTATTTTTTTGATAAAAACCAATCAATTGTAATCGTGGATTTAGTGCCAAACGTCCTTCTATGCTGTAAAGCTGCACACTTTTAGATTCTTTCAATACGCCTACTTCCTTAAACTCATTGTTTTCAAAACCTAAATTAAAGGACGAATGAGGCGAAGGTGCCAGTCTTAAGCTAAAAGAGGTATAGTTCAAGCTTCCATCATAATATCCTCCTCGTTCGTGGTTAAGGAAATAAGAAATCTTTTTCGACTGGTCGCTACCCAAATAAAGTGTATAGCGATTGTAATTGTATTCAGCAGGTTTGATTTCGATGTCAAGTGGTGCAAAAGATTCGTCGAGTCTTTGATAATAGTTAGCATAAAAAATTCCTGCAAAACCACCAGATTGAAGATTGACCCAAATTGGATTAAAATTAAGTTGACGCTCCTGCAAGTTGCCAGTGGAGGCTTGGTGGTAATATTCAATAAATACCCCAGGCTCGAAGCTACGAACCCATTTGGGCAACCAAGGTTTACGAACGGTCAAATAAAACCCGGGAGTGTTGCTCAGTACATCGTTTCTGGAGACGAAGCCCATTTCGGGATTATAGTTCTTTCCTACATACGACTGTGTGTACCATGCCACAATTTGATTGTTTCGGTAATGAAACTGATTATAGGCCGCTAAGCCCGTATTCGCTTCGTTGGAGTTTTTAGAAAACATCGCCATTGAACTCAACGAAAGCACATTAGACAAGCGGAAGAAGCCGTCTACAGCACCTGTCAGGTTGTTATAATCATTGGTGTTTTTGAGGGTAAAAAGTGCTCCAATACGGTTTTGAGAGCCAATGTTTTCCGAAAATCTTCCTACAAAAAAGTCGGTATTACCAATACTTCCGCCGTCATGCTGACGAATGGCAATGGCGCCAAAATTCCTTTTCTCAGAGCGATAGACCATTCTTGCACCTACTTCAATGGGCACAGGGCGGGCGTTGGCATCTAAGCCAATTCTTCTACTAAAAAATGGTTGAATACGCATAGCACCACCCGCCAAATCTTCGATGGGAGATAGCCCTACACCAAATAAAGAAGCATTTTCAAGAAAAAACTGTCTTCTTTCAGGAAAAAAAACAGAAAATCTTGTCACATTATTAACCTGTCGGTCTGCGTCGGCTTGGGCAAAATCTGTGTTGAAGGTCAGGTCTAAAACCGTATTGGGATTAATCGCCCATTTGATTTCGCCACCAGTTTTGAACGAACCCGAGCCACCTTGCTTTTCATACTCGGAGCCTTTATAATGATCAAAAGCATAGAGCATATAAGGAATAACACGTATATTGGTCACAGAAGGTGGAGGTGCTAAAAGGCTATCCAGGACCCCTGCATATTCCATACGATTGACAGAAAAGGAGCGAGGATAGGGCGACCAAGTGTAGGTAGAATTACTATAGCGACGATTTCTGAAAAAGTTGATTCCCCAAGCGTGTATTTGTTGATTTTTGGGATAGCGCAAAGTTTGCCAAGGAATAGCTATCTCTGCTACCCAGCCTGAGTCTGAGCGAGAAGTGCGTACTCGCCAAAGTCCATCCCAATCTTCGTCGTAGAGGATGTCGTCGAAGGCAAGCAAATCTCGCTGAGTACCGTAAGGGTTGGTAATCATCGTCATGGCATTACGTTTGTCATTGAAACCATCAATAGTTACCCCGAAAGAATCGTGGTTGCGTGGTTCAAAATCTCTACGAAAATCAGGGGCACGTAAAAACTTTTTTCCTAAAGAATCATGACAAATACCAGCGATATACAGAAAATCCTTATTGTAAAGTAGTTTGACCGAAGTGTTTTGTTTGGCTTTTTGACCTTGATGCGGTTCTACCTCAAATTCGAGCCTTACCGAAGGTGCCTTTTCCCATTCTGACTCATCCAATTTGCCATCTATTTTCAAGGGTTTAGTAATGTTCTTTGCAATGGTTTTTTGGCGAGGATGTTGTGGGGTAAAGGTATTTTGTGCTAATATCGATTGGGTGAGAAGCAAAAAACTTCCTAGCTGTAAAAGCTTTAACATATTGATAAAATTTACTTGTTGATGGAAGAAAGAGGTTAATTTTTTGGAAAAACAAAGTTTAAAAAACTCGTTAAAAGGCGCTGTAAATTTGTGTTGAATGGCAATTGAAACAGGGATAATGTACGTATCTGATTTGATTTTAAGTCCATGGGCAAAATAAAATTCAAAATTGTTCTTTGGGCTTTTGGTGGTGGACTTTTGAAAATAGCATGGCTGTGGTTATTTAGAAACATTTTAACACTCATTGCCTTGCGCCTAAACACCTAACCAAAATCT
>NZ_JBMLSD010000393.1:0-11509 GCF_049240685.1 Flectobacillus sp. | reverse complement strand
AAAATACTTAAATATGTTTTCAATGAATGATGATTTTGAGTTTGTTTTGAGTTATGAATGGTTTTTAGTTACCCATTGAGATATTATACAAAAGTCGTGTTACATAAAATCTTACCTATTTAAAAGAGATATGATTACGGGTACGTCCACTGTAAATGTTATCAAATGGAAACTATTAACGAAAGGACTGTTAGACAATCCAAGGAAAAAGATTTTGTTGTCTTGCAGAATCATAATCAAGAACTACAATCCCTGCTATATTAAAAATAGCTTTATAAGCCATAAGTTCTGCCCTAATGGCATCTTGCATAAAGCTTAAATAGCTTGATTGATTTGGTACAACTTTTACTAAATGTACAATATTTATCCTTGTTTGATGATTTGGTAACTGTGGTAAGCAAGTTTGGGTATCAACCCTATTTGAACAAGCCATACATATTGCGTGAATAGATTTTGTTACCAATTCATCAATCCACTTTGCCATTATATCCTGATCCTGAAGGTTTTGTGGTCTATATCTTGGATTATTTGGATTGTCAAACGCTTTTAGTTCAACTAGCCAAAGGATATTATTATTTATATCAAACCATCCCACATCGGTTTCTTTAACTTTTTGAGACTTAATATTTATATAATTTTGACAGGTGCTAAACTGAAAATAATTATTATCAGGGAATTGAACTCTAACACCATTTTCGTCTATCAATTGACTCATAGTATCCCTAAGTTAATTTTTATATCATCATTATACATCGCTAAAGCCTCATTAATTATGCCGTTGTCAGGTAGGATACCTGATTTTAAATCTTCAAAAGTAGTATTGATAGAATTATCGGAAGACTTTTGTATATTCCAACATTTAATATCAATTTGGTCTCTTTGTGCACATAAAGCCATCTGTTTAATAACGAAATAGCTATGAGATGCCAAAAAGATTTGAACTCCTGCTTTACTCATTGCTACGAGCATCTCAACCATTTTTCTGATAGCATTTGGATGTAATGCAGTCTCTGGCTCATCCATAAATAATATTGTTCTGTTGCCTAGTTGACGGTTCGTGATTAGAGTCGTTAAAATTCCTATTTTTTTTATCCCCTCAGCCGTTAATTGCATCGAAAATTGCTGATTCCCTTTTTTGAATAAAAAAGGTTGCTCTGGTATCCTAGTTTGCTCTATTCTACCCTCAAAGAGTTCTTCTAAATGTTTATTTACATTACTAAGCTCTGATGCAACTTTACCCTTCGAACTTTCAAGTCTTAATGCTTTTATAAGATCCAAATAGGTATCATCGAAACCCATACCATAAAAATTATCCCTCATACTGCTAATATCGTTAAAGGCAGTAAGTACTTCCTTTGCAGGGATAAATAAAGCATTGATAGATTGTTCAGGAATACTTTCAACTAGGTCAGTACAGGTAGAAATAGTCTCATCAGTTTTTTCTCCAAATGAAAAATAAATGGATTGCTGATAATTTTTGGATTTGATAGCTATATCAACTTCTAGCTTTTCTTTAGAGCTTTTTTTTACAAGCTCTCCAAGCCCTTTTCTTGGGAAGAAGGTAGATTTTAGTTTTTCGGCTAATTCTTTCTTGTAAAGAACGTCGCCAGATTTTCTTTTGAGACTATAAACCTCTAATGATTTTACAATTGTATAAAGTAGTTTTAATATACCTGTTTTACCTGTATCATTTTGCCCAATTATCAAATTTATCTGAGGTATATCTTGAAGAAATAGCTCAGAATGTGCCATGAAGTTTTTAACTTTTATTTCTTTAATCATACTAGAATAATGTTATGTGATGACATCATAAACAATTGATAATGGATATTTTTATGTAAACATATATTTATAGCCCATCCCCCAATCTAATACTTTACCTGAATACCGTGATAATATTCTTGGGCTTGGTAATCTTTGCGAAGTGGGTGTCCGTCCCAGTCTTCTGGCAATAGGATTCTTCGTAAATCTGGATGTCCCTCAAAACGAATACCCACTAGGTCAAAGGCCTCGCGCTCGTGCCAATCGGCAGTACGCCAGATATGACTCAAGGTTGGTACGCTTGGTGCAGGTTCATCTTTGGCATTGCGTGGAACAATTACCTTAAGCATCATTTTGTGCTCGTAGGGAATGGAGTACAAATTATAAACTACTTCCATTGTCGCTTTTTCAACGCCATTGTCAAGGGCTGTAATGCACGACAACATATCGAAGTAACAGTTTTCATTTTCGAATAAAAACTGTGCTACAACGGCTATTTTATCGGTTGAAATATGTAGACACTGATGGTCTTTTCCAAGAATGATATCTGAACCCAATTCAGAAGCAATCAGGTCATTGATTTGGTCGAAAGTCATGTTTGAAGGCGCTAAATAGTGGGCTATTGATTAAGCAGAAGCAAACGCTGGTTTTTGGTTACGGGCTTCTTCTTGTTCCATCTCCAAAATAGCTTTAGGAGCTACAATGGTTTCTTGACGGATTTTTTCTTGTAATTTCAAAAAACCACCAATCAAAGCTTCTGGACGAGGAGGACAGCCAGGCACATACACATCCACAGGAATTATGCGGTCGACACCTTTTACGACATGATAACCATGCTCCCAGTAAGGTCCACCACAATTAGAGCAACTACCCATCGAAATCACATAGCGAGGTTCTGGCATTTGTTCGTACAAACGACGAATACGGTCAGCCATTTTGAAGGTAACAGTACCCGCCACAATCATCACATCTGATTGGCGCGGCGAAGGGCGTGGAAAAACCCCAAAGCGGTCGAGGTCATAACCTGATGCCATGGTTTGCATCATTTCGATAGCACAACAGGCCAAACCAAAGCCCATTGGCCACAACGAACTCAAACGTGCCCAGTTGAGCAAGTCTTCTACTTGACTAAGTACAATATTATCTTCTTCGAATTGCTGGTCGAGTAATCCCTTCATATCTGAAAATGTTAGATTGAGGTATGCGATTGATGTTAAGGAATCCCAATGCTAAATCAACAGCACAATATCGTTTTTGATTCCCTAGCTTACAAAGATACAAACCCCTCTGCAATTATGATGAAGGAAGGGGAAAAAAGGCATTTTAAGGAGGCATTAGTAGTGAGGCATTAGGCATTAGTAATGGTGTAGATGCAAAATTCTGCCACTCTCTGCCTGACTACTACTCTTTAAGGTCTCAATATTCAACTTTTCACTCTTTGCCTAACCCCTAATCCCTTCCCCCTCAAACAGAAACTACTTCACCACCGTCACATATCCTGTTAGTGCAGGAAGGTTTACGTTGGGTTTGATGACGTAGTAATAGGTTCCTGTAGGAATTCGTTGACCTTCTTGGATGCCGTCAAATGGTTGGGAATAGCCTTTTGAGTAGAAGATTTCATTACCCCATCGGTTGTAAATCTTTACTTCGATATTAGGATATTCATCAATGCCATCTAATTCCCAAGTATCATTTATTCTGTCGCCATTGGGGGTAAAAGAATTAGGAATATCGATTTTGGGATACACAAAAACATTGATTTTGTCGCTAGCTTTACATCTACTGGTATTGGCTACGATTTCGAGGGTATATTCCTGATGAGCAATAGGCGCAGCTATAGGCGAAAAGTCAGTTGGATTTAGTAAACCAGTGGTAGGCGACCAAGTAAAGCTATAGTCTGAGCCCTGACTACCCACTACGGGAATTTGTACTTGTTGTCCTCTAAAAATCGTGATATCTTCCCCTAACTGAACTCTAGGAACTCTATCGACGATGGCGTTGCTAGTAGCGGTGTTTTTACAGCCATCAGCAGAGGTGTATTCATATACAATGGGCCACACACCCGAACCCGCTTTGGAAGGGTCAAATACCGAACCAGTCATTCCTTTTCCAGAAAATACCCCTGCATTGGAGCTAACAGGAGTAACATAAATAGTCAAATCGGTTGAAAGATTCTTGGCTTCGCAAAACGAAGGAATAGGGGCAAATGTTACAGTTGGTTTAGGATATACTCTAATTGCAACCTCAGGAGCATTCTTTTTACAACCTTTATCGGAGGTTGCCTGCAATTGGTAATTGCCTGATTGAGTTATATTGATAGTCTGATTAGAACTAAAATTAGCACCATCTTTCAGCCACAGCCATGTTGTACCCGTATTTACTTCGGCTTTGAGGGTTACTACTTCGCCTTCGCAAACCTCAGTTTTGTTTGAAATATTTTGCACGCTCACCTGTGGCAATGGATTTACCGCAATATTGAGTGAGGCATCAAAAGTACAAAATGGACTATTTCTTTGAGTAATCACCAATCTGTAAACGCCTGAGCGGTCGTAGGCTGCTTCTCTATTACTAGTAAGTGTAAAATTATCTAATGTCCAATCAAAGGAAAAATCTGCTGGATTAGCGCCAGAAATACTTGGGGTAATGGTGCCTGGAGCTACGTCTTCACATATTGTTGTACCTAATGAAGGCGTTAAAGACAGTCCAACACCTCCATTGCCAATAACCCTTGTTAATTGAGAGGTTTCTGTAGGCTTACATGTGGCAGTAGGGTCATTAATTTCAACTTTGTATTCTCCTGTTACGTCATCGTTGATGCGAAGTTTGTTGGTGGTAGCACCAGTTAATGGACTACCATTATAATACCATTGGTAGGTAGCGTTGGGGTTTGCTTGTGTTTCAAGAATGCGGAAGCTTCTCTGACAAAGTGTTATGGTGTTTGTATGAGCTGTACTGGCACTTCCTTCAAGATAAATTCTCGGTTTTTCTACTTCTTTACAGTCTTTTACCAAAACATCATATTCCACCTGTGCTTGACTAATGATGTTTCCGCCCATTTTCTGAGTAGCCATAATTTTCATAGCATATAATCCTTCTTTGTCGGGCTTAAACTGTACCGTCCCTAGGTTGGATAACACAATAGGGCTGCTTGAGGCAATAGGCGAACTAGTCGAATATCCCGACGCCCAAGTTACTTCTTTAGGAGATGCTAACTGAGGTAGTACAAAAGGCGAGCTTGGTGTACTTAGCCCTTTGTAGAGAGGTTCGAAAGAGTAATCGATGGTAGTACCATTGGCGTTGGTGACTGGCAAATTAACAAAGCTAGATTGATTGAGGCAGTAAAAACTTCCTTGTGCTTGCTGGAAAGCAGGCGTTTCGTTAATAGCACTAGTGAAAAATAAATAGAGAATAAGACTGCTAGAGCTCGGGTTTTGCACATTCGTTAATTGACTACTACGACAACAACGTTCTACAACCACATAATAGCCGTCAGTATTATTGAGTTGGGTAAAATCTAGGGTGATATTTTTCCCTAAAGTCAATTCTATCGATTTTTGATTAACAACATTGCAGTTGGTAGGATAGACTAAGTCTACGCTGGTAGAAGAACCTCCTGTAAAATCAATAATTCCAGAGGCATCAACGCTGGTGGTAACATCTACATTATCTCTTTTTCGAAAAACCTTAGCTCTTAAATCTTTAGTGAGTGTTCCCGATGCTAAGTCTGCCTGATTGGTGGCGTTGTGTAAAGAGATATAGAAATGAACGGTAAGTTGAAATTGATTGGTAGTATTCGCAACTTTTGAAAGCTGCAAATACCCTCCAACAAAAGGGTCTTGCGCAAATACATGTTGCACGGTTGTAATACAAAGTAGGATGATTAATAAACGTAACCTCATTAGCAATTGGGTTTATTATAAGTAATAGTACGTTATTAGTTAATAGGGTATCTGTTATTGGAAAATGCTCGTAATCAAAAAAACGCTAGTGCTACTACCAGTTATCGAGTGATACACTCGACACAGATAGAATAAATCATGTTTAAAGTCTTTAAAAATACAATCTACGTAATAAACGAAAAAAGTGTATTCAATTGGATAAAAGGTGTTTGTAAAAATACATAAAAACCTTCTATCAAATTGAATACACTTCTTTTCTTTGAAAACTATAGGGTTGTTTTCTGTTGAAAATGGTTACTTTATCACGGTCAAATACCCTGTTAGCGTTGGCCAATCTTTACGAATTTCGATGACATAGTAATAGGTGGATGACTTGACTTCTTTATCATCTATAATTCCTTTGAAAGGGTTACTGGCATAGTCATTGGTATTAAATATTTCGTTGCCCCAACGATTAAATAGCTTCACAGACGCATTAGGAAATGAAGTTGTGATATCCGACAAATCCCAAAAGTCATTGATACCATCTTCGTTTGGTGTGAAAGTATTCACAATTTTTCCACTGACAAAAACTTTTACAGTTTTTTCATCGGCACATTGGGTGGCATTGTCGGTTACTTTCAAGACATAATTAGTTGATTGGTTGGGTGTTGCTACCGTTACTGGCGTATTTACCTCACTTAGCCCCGTTGCTGGTGACCATAGTAAAGTATAATCCGATAGGTTGGTACTAGTTGCCAAACTACTGGTTAAAGTAGTAGATTCTCCTGCTTGAATGATTACGTCAGGACTAAGGGTAAACACAGGCGCAGCACCAATCTTGAGCGTAGCTGTAGCTTTGGATTGACAACCCGCATTGGCACCAAAGGTGTAAGTAATGTCATACGAACCAGCTCCGTAGGTAGTAGGATTAATGGTTGTGTTGGTTAAGGTAGTTCCTCTTGAGTCTTTAAATATACCTGCTGAGTTATATGGATTAACAAATTTTGTTAAATCAATCGTTGTAGTAGTTGGCAAACAAACTGGGTCTAAACTAAAAGTAACTGGTGTTGAGGCTGTTCCTGTTACGGTGATATTGCTTGTTTTGGTACAGCCCGATATTGTCGAAACCTTTAATTGAAAAGTATTAGTACCTATATCTTTTACTTTGATAGAGTTACTTTTTTCAGTTGGCAGGATAACATTATTTTTACTCCAAACGTAATCAAAATCTGAGCTATTGAGAGCGCTTATTACAAAGTCATCCGAATCACAGTAATCAGTTAAGCCATTACTTGTCGTGAGTGTGGCGTTTGGCTGAGTAGGATAGTCAATAGTTTTTTTCAAAATATAGGTACAATTGTTTGCTCCAGAGGCTACATTTCTCAAAGTAACAGTGTATTCAATTTTTTGAGCTTGGGTGGGGAGAGGAAATTCATCCACAGCGAAATTCGTAATGTCATATTGAATACCATTAAACGTTTTTGTTTGTTTTACGCCATCGATATACCATGTATAAAGAAAATCAGTTTCTTTGAAAGTAGAACCAGGAGGGTTTTCTTTCACATTTAAGAGAAACTTTGTGCAAGCATCACGATACACATGACTTAAGTATAAATCCAACCCAGGTCTTTCTGTCAAGGTAACACTCGAAGAGGCTTTAGGAAGTCCACAACCATTTTTGGCTGATACCAAAACGGTATAGGTTCCTGCGCCTTCAGCTTTTACCTTGGAATCTGTTGCTCCAGCGATGTTTAAGCCATCTTTTTGCCATTGATAGGTATAATTGCTATTGGCGGTAGTCGACAAGTCGATATAACCATTTTTACAAACAGTACCCGTACTGATAGGACTCCCAGAAGCATCACTAATCACGGGCGTGGCAGATACCGCTGCCGCACAGTCTATTACTTTTAATACAAAATCTCTGCGAGTTTTTCCAATGGTGACACCATTTCTTTTTTCTGTAACTTCCACACAAAACAAATAGGTACCCACAGTACTGGCAGTAACCGATAATACACCCGAGGCATTGACACTCAGCGCAGGACTCCCAGGGATTTGTGCGGTGGCACTGCTTCCGCCTGCCCAGCTTACAGTAGCATAACTGCCCGAACCTGTTGGGGTTGGGTTACTATTGGCGCTTGTCGAAGAACCTTTGTAGGGCGTCACCAAGGCATAAGAAAGTTGGTCGTTGTCACGGTCGTTTGCCCCAAAATCATAGCTAAAAGCTTGTCCTTTACAAATGTATGCGCCTGTAATAGGATGAAACTCGGGAGAAGAATTATAAAACTCATTGCCCGATTGCCTGAGCGCGGGAAACTCCAGATAGAATAATGCGCCTGTCGAGGTGGGACTGCTAATATTGGTTACGTTGGCTCTACAGCATTTTTCTACAACAATATAATACCCTCCTGCATCGGCGTAGTCGGCAGAAGATACCACAAAGTCGCCTTCGTAGTCTACTTGCAAAATGCCAAGTTGTTGACTATTAGCACAATCTTGGTTATTGAAAGAAACCTCTTTACCCGACAGCGATGATGCTTTGAGCGTAAGCGAAGCCTTGAGTGTGTTGTTACTTTTCTGAAAAATTCCTACTTTAAGATTATCATCACTGCTAGTTGGCGTACCGCCAGATTTATCGTAATATACATGAAGCAATAGACGGAATTTTCCATTTGTAGTGCTGCTTCTGCTGATTAATTCCAAATTGCCTCCAAGTACCGATGCGGCTTGAATATAGTTTGAAATAAGCATACATAAGCAAAAGCTAAAACACCTGAAGATGTGCTTGGTCATTTGAAATAAGGGCTTGTCGTGTTGTGTTACATTAAGCGGATTCACTAAAGCTGGCGGGCCTTGAAGGATTTCTAGCAATAATTGTGCTAGAACAACGCATTTATACTTGTTGATAAAAGAAACTATACATTATTTGAAGATAAAAGGGTAGGCGAGAGAACGGAAGATTTACTACAAAAATCTTAAATTATGGCGTAAAATAATCCATGAATATTTTTGTGGAAGAAATGTATACAATACAAGAAATATGGCTCAATGACATTGATATTACACTTTTCTAAGTGACTAATAATCAGTTGCAAAAGTGTAGTATAACTTTTTAAGATAATTACTTGTTAAAAACTAATCATATTAAATCTACAAAATATTCAGGAAGATAAAAAGTCCTCAATGGTTGTTTAACATGAAAGATATGTGATAAGAAGTTAAATTTGTAAATATTTTACATCATATTTACCTGATACCCAATTGACGAAAGTTCAGAGATTTGCGACTGTTCCTTTGTCATTTAAAAATAATGATATGCAAAACGATTTTTTTGAAACTAGAATTGAGCAACTTCGAAACGTTGGCTTACAGCGAGGACAATTACTCAATACAGAGTTGCAGATTTTTACTTTTGGGGATTTGATTCAGTATTATCCTTTTCGATATGAGGATAGAACGCAATTTCATTATATCACAGAATTGCGTGAAGATATGGAATATGCCCAAATCAAAGGTCGTTTGCGTACACTCGAAAAAGTGGGAGAAGGCTTCAAACAGCGTTTGTCTGGCACATTTAGCGATGGTACAGGCTCAATGGAACTTACTTGGTTTCAGGGAATTACTTGGCTCGAAAAATATCTTCGAATTGGAGCTGAATATGTTCTTTTTGGCAAACCTTCCTTTTTTCAAGGTCGTCCACAAATGCAACATCCCGAGCTGGAGTTGTTGAATGGAGCCAACGAAAAGGGAGGGTATTATCAACCTGTGTATAGTGTAACCGAAAAGCTTCGAAAAAAATATATAGAATCCAAGCAAATTGCCCAAATGCAAAGGGTATTGTTGGAAATGGCCTACCCATTAATTCGCGAAAACTTACCCGTTTCTCTGCTTCAAAAGTATCGGTTGGTGGCCAAACGTGACGCTATCTACAATATTCACTTACCGCATTCAGAACAGTGGCTTCATCAGGCTCGTCGGCGCTTGAAGTTTGAAGAATTATTTTACAATCAACTTCGCTTAATCAAACAAAAAGTGCTACGCCGAGTTGATTATGAGGGTCAGATTTTTAAAAGTGCAGCTTTACTGAAAACTTTTTACGATGAGTATCTGCCTTTTCCTCTGACAAATGCACAAAAGCGAGTTATTAAAGAAATTTTCGCAGATATGCGCATGGGGCGACAAATGAACCGTTTGTTACAGGGAGATGTGGGTTCGGGAAAAACTATCGTGGCTTTTATCTGTATGTTGCTCGCAATCGATAATGGTGCGCAGGCTTGTTTGATGGCGCCTACCGAAATTTTGGCCGATCAGCATTATAACGGACTAAAGGAGTTTGCAGAATTGTTGGGCATTAGAATCGAAAAGCTCACAGGGTCAACCAAGAAAAAAGCCCGTGCTTTGATTCATGAAGGGCTATTGGATGGTTCGGTGAAAATCATTGTTGGAACGCACGCTTTATTAGAAGATATTGTACAATTCCAAAACCTAGGACTTTGTGTAATCGATGAGCAACATCGATTTGGCGTAGCACAGCGGGCCAAACTCTGGGAGAAAAACAAATACATCCACCCGCATATTCTGGTGATGACTGCCACGCCTATTCCAAGAACTTTGGCCATGACGCTTTATGGAGATTTGGATGTTTCGGTGATAGATGAGTTGCCCAAAGGTCGTAAGCCTATCAAAACTGTTCATCGTTACGACTCTCATCGTCTCAATGTTTTTGGTTTTATGCGTGACGAAATTCAGAAAGGACGGCAAGTTTATGTGGTTTATCCTTTAATAGAAGAATCCGAAAAGTTGGATTATAAAGACCTCATGGATGGCTATGAAAGTATCGTAAGGGCTTTTCCAGAATATCAGGTAAGTATCGTGCACGGAAAAATGAAGCCAGCCGACAAGGATTTTGAAATGCAAAGATTCGTAAAAGCCGAAACTCAAATTATGGTCGCCACCACCGTGATTGAAGTAGGAGTAAACGTTCCTAATGCCTCGGTGATGGTTATTGAGAGTGCCGAAAAGTTTGGCTTGGCACAATTACACCAGCTCCGAGGAAGGGTAGGGCGTGGTGCCGAGCAAAGTTTCTGTATTCTGATGACCGATTTCAAGTTGTCGAAGGATAGTCGTACCCGTATCGAAACGATGGTACGTACCACCGACGGTTTCGAAATAGCCGATGTAGACTTACAATTGAGAGGGCCAGGTGATATTTCGGGTACACAACAGAGTGGTATTATCGATTTGCAAATTGCAGATTTGGCCAAAGATGGCGAAATTCTGAAAGTAGCAAGAGAATGCGCCCAAGCTATCTTGGAAGCAGACCCTAATTTGAGTGCCGAAGAGCATGCCATGATTCGTGAGCAAATAGATTCTCTTAAAACGAATCAAAGCAACTGGTCGCGAATTAGTTAAATTTTAATGAACGCTGAAAATTGTATAAGAGTTTAGGTAAAGTCCTTATATTTGACTATACCAATCCAAATAAATACCTTTCTCGTAAGTTAATGGGCAAAATAAATTTAATTTTACCCGCAATAGGCATATAGCTATATGCAATAGGCATTAAGCTATATGCCATAGGCAAAAAGTATTTTTAACAAAATCATGAATACAAAATAATAGGCCACAGGCACAAGGCAAAGAGTGTTAAAATACTTTTAGTAACAATAGATATATTTTTGCCGAATGCCCAAAGCTGAAAGCCATAAGCTTTATGCATTAAGCCATAAGCAAAAGAATGTGCTTGCCTAATGCCTACGGCTTATAGCCTAGAGCATGTAACAGGCACAAGGCAAAGAGTGTTAAAATGCTTTTTAGTAACGATAGATATATTTTTGCCGAATGCCCAAAGCTGAAAGCCGTAA
>NZ_JBMLSD010000392.1:0-4954 GCF_049240685.1 Flectobacillus sp. | reverse complement strand
ACCTGATTGCGTTGTGCATCTTGAATATGAATCAAATACAAACCCTCTTTTAGGTCAGCGATGGATATATCCGTATTGGTAGCCTCTATTTTTCCTTGTTTTACCATTTTTCCATAAAAATCATACATTTCGTAATGAGTATCTCCTTTTCTGAAAGTTGGAACCAACAAGCGAACCATATTAGTGGCAGGATTGGGAAATAATTTTACAGCCATTGCCTCTTCTTCTGTTGCCGTAATGACCAAAGATGAAGGTACTTTCCAAGAAACTATATCAGCTTCTGGTTTAGGAAATGGTTTGGTTGAAAAGATATGAAACTCTCCAGGCTCTAAAAATAAAGGCAAATCCAAATCGCTAACCTCGATACTATTTCCTGTAAAATAATCATACCATTTGCCTGTTGACGGGAAAAGGCGAGTCATGCCTTTGGCCTGAATATCAAAATTACCCACTACAAAAACTGTATTATCGCTCGAACGAAGCGTTACTTTTTTCTGCATGCCTGTCAAGTCGATACTAAAATCTGTTGTTTTAAATATCGATTGAGAGGTTTTTAATTGAGTCAAAGCAGCGTATGCTTTGTATAACTTCATTCGGCGAGCATCAGTTAGGTACTCCCATTTTAAAGGTTTTTGTCCTGTACGCCCATTAAAGTCAATATTGACATCATAGCCTAACTCGCCAAATTGCCAAATCATTTTTGGACCAGGCACAGACAAAAATACTGCTAGGCTTGCTTTCTCTCGTTCTAGGGCGGTTGTGAGGTCTCTAGTAGAGTAATTATTAGCGGTTTTCCCATTCTGAACAGCATCGTAAATCAAACGCTCTTCATCATGACTTTCCATATAACTAACAACACCCGGAGTTGTCATTCCTCTCGACAGATACGAAAGTCTTGTCAAGTCAACCGATTCACCTTTCATCATTCCTCTAAAATCATAGTTATGATTTCCCCAAACCATCATGCCCATATTAGTAAAGGTTCTTTCTTCTAAATCTTCAGAAAAAAGCTCCAAAATCACAAAAGCAGAGGCATCTACTTTGCGAATATTGTCATAGTATCCCTTCCAAATGTCAACTCTGGATTGGTCATAAAGTCTAAACTGTGCATCATTGGAAGTCTGTTTTTGGGTAAAACCTTTGGCTAGGTCAAATCTAAAACCATCGATTTTATACTCCTGCAACCAAAAAGCATTCGCACGATTCACGTATGCTTTGGTGGCTAAACTTTCGTGATTAAAATCAAAAAATACGCCAAATGGATGTCTATCAGTTTGGTTAAACATCGGAGAATCTGCCGAAGGTTTTGACCCGTCCCAATACATTTTTACATAAGGAAACTCATAATCTGCTTGGTTAAAAACCATATCCATCAGCACCGCAATACCTAATTCATGGCATTTGTCGATAAAGCGCTTCAAATCATCTTTGGTACCATAAGCCTTATCGGGGGCAAAGTAGAAAATTGGATTATATCCCCATGAATCATTGCCTGTAAACTCCTGAACTGGCATTAGCTCAATGGCATTTACCCCTAGTTTTTTCAAATATGATAGCGTATCAATAACAGCCTGATAGTTTTTATTGGCTACAAAATCTCTCACATGTAATTCATAAATCACCAAGTCTTCTTTGGCTGGACGTTTGAAATTGGTATTTTTCCAAGCATAAGCCGTTTGCCCAGTTTGAAATACCGAAGCAATCGTTTTGATAGTCGACGGTAAAGTCTTCAAATTAGGATAAGTATTCGTTGGAATATACTGGTCATTGTTAGGGTCCAGAATTTTTTCGGTATATGGGTCTGCCACGGCCAAAGTGCCATTTATCAAATACTGAAAAGCATACTCTTTCCCTTTTTCGATACCGTCTAGCTGTATCCAATAGCGTTCGGCAGAAGCATTTCTTTTCAGCAAATAGCTATTATTAGTTTCCCAGTTATTGAAATCTCCAATTACATGAACAAAGTCTTTACTGGGTGCATACAGTACTAAACCTATGCTAGTTTCAGACAAATAGTTAATGCCATCTTTCCATCCGGCTGGCACTTCGGCCGTCGTAATCTGGGGAGGTACCAACACCGCCAATTGGGCAGTTGAGGTACCTAATTTTGCTTTTGCCTGAACTTTCATCGTAATAGTGGAAGATTTATCATTGATTAATTTCGCCAATGAACTATAAGGTATTGTGGTTGAAAAGGTATCTATACTATCGGTCGAAAAATTAAGAATAGTATTGTTTATCAATGTATTTCCAACACTTACTTCGGCCGAAAATATAGCTTTTGCTGATGCTTTTAAACTAATAGGCAAATCTTGACCCGACTTTAGCACGATGGTACTTTCGGCAGGTGACAAAAACGCTAGGCTAAAGGCTGCATCATACATCGTCACAAAGAAGTCTTCGGTTTGAGCTGTTCCGTTGCCGTTTTTCAACAAAACACCTAATCGCTTGATAGACTTGCCCGAAGGTACATTATAGAAGGTTCGAGGAGTAATTTTGATACTCCAAACATCATTGCCCAAAGAGGTCATTTTTCCGTTTGTGAAAGGCTCTGCAAAGTTAGATTGCCCTGTGGGTACATACTCAAAGGCGTTGCCTGTGGCAGTTGTACCAGCACCAGACCAAAGAAAAACATCGGAGGTTTTGCCCAATAAACCTTTGGAACGAGCATCTTTTGACTGCTTTAGGTCAAATATGAGTGTTACTTCTTTATCGCCTGTTGGCAGAAGAGGGTCAGTTGTTACCGCCTGACCAAAAATAGGATAGCAACTTGCCCAAAGTAGGGCAAGCAGAAGAGATAATTTTTTCATAAAAAGTTTATAAACTTGGTTAATGGAAGTACGAAGATAGAGGCTTTCTTAGTTAAGTACAATAAAATACTAAGCAAAGACAGATTTACTGCTAGCGCCAATCTAGGACTTGGTCTGATTATTTCTCAAGTTTGGGAAATGAGCTGTCCAAAAACATATAAATGCGTGGTATTCTAAGCAGGAAAACGTTATTACTTAACTAAAAAGAAATTGAAAAACTCCATAAAAAAAGCTGGTTTGAGTCATCGACTTAAACCAGCTTGGAAAGAAAAAAGAACAAATAAAATTACAATCTCACGCTTTCAATCATATAAGAAATTTCCTCCACGGCCGCCTCGTCCGATCCTTCGAAACCAATCAATTTGTAACGAATGTTTCCTTTTCCATCAATGATAAATTTTGTAGGAATACCTATTATTCCAAATTTGTCTACCACTTTTGTGTTATTATCGTCGAGTAATACCGAGAATGTATATTTATTATCCTCAATAAATGCTTGAACTGCTTTTTTAGGCTCTGGAATCCGCTCCCAAGTATCGATAAACAAAAAGCGCACATTTGGGTCTTCTTTGTATTTATCTAAAGCCTTTTGCATAGCAGGAAACGACTTTTTGCATGGCCCGCACCAAGTAGCCCAAAAATCAAGTATTACGACTTTGCCTTTTAGCTCTGCCAATGAGACTTTGTTGCCTTTTAGGTCGAGCAATGAAAAAGTTGGAGCTGGTTGAGAAATCAATTCTTTGGCCAATTTTGCTTTGATACTTTTCTTCATGTCGGCATACAATTCATTCAAGTATTTTTCAAAACCTTCGCTTTTACCCTTGGCTTGAAGATAGGCTTCTTTTAATCCTACGACCACCTCATTGCTACCCTTACCTGTTTTAACGAGTTCGGCCAACATAGGCAATGCTTCTTTGCCTTTACCTGTTCCTGTCAAAATAAGCGCATAAACCTCGTTGGTTTGGTTTAATTTATATCCTTTAAGATTACTACGAAGTTCGTTAATGTATTTTAGGGCTTCGTCGTATTTTTTGATTTTGTAGAGTAAGCTTGCGTAATTTTGTAAGTAATAATAATAGTCATTCTGGGCATTAGGGTTTGGATTATTTTCCAAAGAAGCCTTGGTATTCTCTAAGCCTTCAAAAGCCAATTTTTCAGCCGTGACAAAATCGCCTTTTTGCAAAAATATTTGCGAATTGGAAGCCTGCGCAATTCCTTTATAAGATTGACTCTTTATTTGAGACAACCACAAAGCACTATTGGCAACATCGCCCGATTTGGCATAGGTAGAAGCAATTTCAGAGCGAGCATAATCATAAACAATATCAGGCTTTTCGATAGGTTCTGGAAACTTTTTCAGGAAAGTTTCATACGCTTCTAATTTAGCCTTTATTTCCTGTGGCGCTTGAATAACCATATTGTAAGAAGCCATTAGCGCAGCTTTTCCTAATGGAAATTTCTGAACAGCCAATTTGTTGATAGAATCAGCCAGGCCCCTTTGTTTGATAGTATAGGCCACACGAACGGCAAAGGTAAAATCTTTTTCTTCTGAAGACTTTAGTAAACGAGCAATTTCCGAATCTACCTTTTTGAGCTCGATGGCATCGCCAGTGTCAGCAATTTTTCGGTAAACTTTGAGGAGACTATCTTCTTTTGAAAGAGGCTTTTGCGTCTGAGCCAAGCCCATGAGGGAGATACTAAGCAGAAAGCTTAGTGTAACTAGTTTTTTGAACATAATAAATGAAATAAGTTTGAGATAAAGAAAAATGGAACTCGTAAAGATAAGGAGATTTTCTCCTCTATATGTGAAGTAAAGAAAGTATTAACTCACACCTAGTCTTGAGATATTTTTTTGAAGATAAGATATTTGGGTTTAGTAAAAGGTTTCTCGCAGGTAGCGAGTGAGTAATTAGGTAAGAAGTTATATTCCATCAGTAAAAACGCAATGATTGCGTCCTAAACCGAGTAAAATCTAGCATGGTAATATCAAAAAAGCGGTCGAAAACCTATTGTTCGACCGCTTTTTTGATAAAAATTTGGAGAATAATCCTTACCCCAAAAATTCGAAATGACTTTTCTTTGATGAATAGTCAATAAAATTCTATAGTTTGGGCAAAATAAGAGTTAAGTTTTGTGTTTTAGGC
>NZ_JBMLSD010000391.1:0-2395 GCF_049240685.1 Flectobacillus sp. | reverse complement strand
TCATAATCTTCAAAACCTCTGTGATTTGCCATTTTGTACAGCTCATCTTTCGGTAATGACTTGAAGTATTCGTAAGTGATTTTTAAGCCTTCTGCACGACTAACCTTTGGCTCCCATCCTAAAAGCTCTTTCGCTTTTGTAATGTTTGGCTGACGTTGTTTTGGGTCATCTTTTGGTAATGGCAACGAAATCAACTTTTGGTTTGTGCCTGTCAATTTGATGATTTCTTCCCCAAATTCCTTAATAGTAATTTCATCGGGGTTACCAATGTTTACTGGATAAGCATAGTCGCTCAACAACAAACGATAGATACCATCCACTAAATCATCTACATAACAGAATGAACGGGTTTGAGAACCGTCGCCAAACATTGTTAAGTCCTCACCACGCAAGGCTTGACCAATAAATGCTGGTAATACACGTCCGTCGTTCAATCGCATTCTAGGACCGTAAGTATTGAAGATACGCACAATACGAGTCTCCAAGCCATGATAGGTATGGTAGGCCATTGTCATTGCCTCTTGGAAACGTTTTGCTTCGTCGTATACGCCACGTGGCCCCACTGGGTTTACGTTACCCCAGTATTCCTCCGTTTGTGGGTGTACCGTTGGGTCACCGTAAACTTCCGAGGTAGAAGCAATCAATACTCTGGCATTCTTAACACGAGCCAATCCCAAACAGTTGTGAATACCCAATGAGCCTACTTTTAGCGTCTGAATCGGGATTTTCAAATAGTCAATCGGAGAAGCTGGCGAAGCAAAGTGAAGTATGTAATCTAACTCGCCTGGAACGTGGATAAACTTCGATACATCATGATGATAAAACTCGAAGTTGGGTAATTTGAACAAGTGCTCAATGTTCTTTAAGTCACCTGTAATAAGGTTATCCATCGCAATAACATGATAACCTTCTTTGATAAATCTATCGCAAAGGTGAGAGCCCAAAAAGCCTGCGCCACCGGTGATTAATACTCGTTTCATATTTTAGCTATAAGCTGTAAGCGATAGGCTATAAGCTTTTTTAATTTTATGTTAAAATCTCTATATTTCAAGCTTAAAGCCTATTGCTTAATGTCTAAAAATTATTTAACGGCCTCTCTACCCACTGAATAGTAAGTATAGCCTAGTTCTTTCATTTGGTCTAGTTCGTACAAGTTACGACCATCGAAAATTACCTTGTTTTTCAACAACACATCCATCACCTCAAATTCTGGTGTACGGAATTGTGGCCATTCGGTCATAATCAACAAAGCGTCAGCATCTTTGATTGCTTCGTAAGGCCCTTTTGTATAGGTAATAGTATCGCCGATAACACCCTTCACATTTTCCATTGCCTCTGGGTCAAATGCCTTGATGATTACACCCTCTGCCAATAACTCTTCGATATTGTACAAGGCTGGAGCCTCACGGATATCATCTGTATATGGTTTGAAGGCTAAGCCCCACATCGCAAATACTTTGCCTTTCAAATCTCCTCCGAAGTGCTCTTTAATCGTTGGAATCAACTTGGTCTTTTGGCCTTCGTTTACTTCCATTACGGCTTTCAAAATTTGGAAATCGTAATTGTTTTCTGAAGAAGTTTTGGCCAAAGCCTGTACATCTTTAGGGAAACAGCTACCGCCATAACCAATACCTGCAAACAAGAAACGCTTACCAATACGTGAGTCTGTACCAATACCACGACGAATATCGTCTACATTAGCACCTACTTTTTCGCAAAGGTTGGCAATCTCGTTCATAAACGTGATTTTAGTAGCCAAGAACGCATTTGCCGCATATTTGGTCATTTCAGCCGAACGCTCGTCCATGAAGATAATCGGATTACCTTGGCGTACCAATGGAGCATAGAGCTTGTTCATCACAGCTTTTGCTTTTTCCGAACGAGTACCAATTACCACACGGTCGGGCTTCATAAAGTCTTCTACAGCTACACCTTCACGCAAAAACTCAGGGTTTGATACCACATCAAAAAGTTCTTCAGAGGCATTTTTAGCAATTGCAGCATGTACTTTTTCGGCCGTACCCACTGGTACAGTACTTTTATCAATCACTACCACGTATTGATCAAGGATTGGTCCCAAATCATTGGCAACTTTCAAGATATATTTCAAATCCGCTGAGCCATCTTCCCCTGGAGGCGTTGGCAAAGCCAAGAAAATTACTTTGGCATCCTTAATCCCTTCCGCCAAATTGGTTGTGAATTTTAATCTCCCTTCAGCAGTATTTCGATTGAACAATACGTCCAAACCTGGCTCATAGATAGGGATGATACCATTCTTCATTTTTTCGACTTTCTTTTCGTCGATATCCACACAGGTTACTTGGTTTCCTGTCTCGGCAAAGCAAGTCCCTGTTACAAGACCCACGTAGCCCGTTCCAATTACAGCGATTTTCAT
>NZ_JBMLSD010000390.1:3856-8512 GCF_049240685.1 Flectobacillus sp. | reverse complement strand
GGGTTAGGTATTTTAGAAAATCACTTTATGCCTTTGCCACTTTGCACCTGTTCACTCAACGAAAAGCTATTCTACGCCTCCACCTAATGAACGGTATAATTCTGTGGTGGCGTCAAACTGCTCTTTACGAACACTGATGGCGTCTAACTCATTTTGGAGGGAATTATTGAGCGTCGTAATCACTTCCAGATAGCTTGCCATACCGTTTTTATAAAGCAATAAAGCATCTTTGGTGGCTTTGGAAAGAGCGTTATTTTTTGACTGAATCAGTTCCAAACGTTCCTTTGCCGCTGTTCCTCTACTCAAAGCTGTTGAAACTTCTCCAACGGCATTGAGTAAGCTCTGTTTGAAATTCAAAACAGCCTTTTCTCTTTCTATTACAGAAACTTCATAAGCTGTCTTTAAGGCTTTTTTATTAAAAATTGGTTGTGTGAGATTTACCCCCACAGTTTTGATTAAAGAACCTGGCAAGTCGAACCATGTATTTAGTTTGAAGGAGTTTGCTCCAATAGAAGGCGTCAAACTAATGCTTGGATACATCGCAATATTTGCCAAATTCATTTTTGCATTGGCAGATACCACTGCGTATTCGCTGGCTTTTACGTCGGGTCTACGACTGAGCAAATTGGCAGGAACTCCCTCCTTAAATAAAGCAGTTGGTAGCGCATCTTGCATACTTTTGGTTCGTTCGATGCTATTGGGATATTCTCCACATAAAATACTAAGCGCGTTTTCTTGTGCTACAATCGCCTGTTTTGCCACAGGAATCAATAATTCTGCGGTCTTTTTCTGCGCCTCTGCTTGTTCGACAGCCAACGAGGAGGTTTGTCCAGATTTGTATTGCAAGCGAATCATATTCAAGGTGGTATCTGACAAAGCGATATTCTTTTGAGCTACAGCAAGTTGTTCGTCTAGTGTCAAAAGATTAAAATAGGCTTGCGCCACTTGAGCAATCAGACGAGTTTTTAGCGCTGAAAGATTTTCCTTTTGCATAAAATACTCCGCCAAAGCAGACTCTTTATGGTTTTTGGCTTTTCCCCAAATATCAGCCTCCCATGACAAACGCACCGTAGCACTGTAATCGTCCATATATGCCGTTCCTAGAAATTGCTCACTCAAAGAACCGTTTAAGGAGTTTTTGGAAAGCCAAGTTCTGTTGGCTCCTAGACTAAAATCAAGGTTCGGGTACAAGCCTAGCTTTGCTTGCTGGTAATTCAAATCTAGTTGGCGTATAGTCAACACCGCTACAGATACATCGTTGTTTTTGGCAAGGGCTTTTTCTATCAAACCTACCAATTGAGGTTCTTTAAAAAAAGTTTTCCAAGGCAACTGAACAGAATCCGCAGTAGTCGAAATGGAGTTTCTGAAATGCTCAGGCATACTCACTTCGGGGCGACTGTATTTTTTGCCAACAGTACAGGCCGAAAGCATGGCTATCAATCCTATACTGATATATTTTGTTAGTTTCATGTTTATATTCTTTTCTAAAAATTAGAAAATGTGCTTTTCAGCATTTTCTTACGCTTTTTTTCCTGTTACTTTTTCTTGTAAAAACTGGAAAAACATATACAGAATAGGAATAATCACAATCCCTAGAACCACGCCACTCAACATCCCCATCGCTGCACTAGTACTAATCGAATGGTTACCTGTGGCAGTTCCTCCTTCGGAAATCATCAAGGGAATCATACCGACAATAAAGGCAAAGGAAGTCATGATGATAGGACGCAAACGGGCTCTTGCAGCATCTATTGCAGATTCCAAAATACTGAGTCCTGCACGACGACGTTGCACGGCAAATTCTACAATCAAAATGGCATTTTTGGCTAGCAAACCAATCAACATAATCATCCCGATTTGTACATAAATGTTGTTATCCAAGCCGATACTTCTAATTCCTAAAAATGCACCCAATAAGCCTGTTGGGATAGATAATAGTACTGCCATTGGCAATAAATAACTTTCGTACTGAGCTGATAACAAGAGATATACAAACAGCAAGCAGAGTCCTAAAATGCCCAAGGTTTGGTTACCAGAAGCTTTTTCTTCCAAACTCAAACCAGTCCATTCATAACTGTAATCGGCTGGGAGTTTGTCTAACACTTTTTCCAAATTGTCCATCAAAGCACCGTTACTTGTCCCCGGCATAGCATTTACATAAATCGTCAAGGCATTGTACAAATTATAGCGACTTACTGCTTCTGGTCCGTACACCTTGTTGAGTTTCACAATTGACTTGACAGGCACCATTTGTCCTTGTGGATTTTTGACATAAATTTCATCAAATGCCTGTTCGTCCATTCTAAACACCCCATCAGCTTTGATATTGACACGATAGAATTTTCCGAATCTTGAAAAATTCAAACTTTGGTCTCCAGCAAAATAGCTTTGGACTGTACCCAAAACCTGACTAACACTAAGTCCCATTTGTTTGGTTTTATCTTCGTCTACTTCGATTTCTAACTGAGGATAATCAGTACGGAATACCGTGTAGGCCGATGCTACACCAGGTACTTTCATGAGTTCGGCAATAACCTCGTCTGATTTAGCTTTGAGTATATTTGGACTTCTGCCTTTTCGGTCTTGCAAAACAATCTCAGCGCCATTGGTCAAACCATAACCATCAACTGGGGGAAGGCGCATTGTCATCACGGCACCTTCTTTAATGACAGACAGCTTTTGATTGACTACACCCATCAACTCGTCTATATCTTGTACTTTCCCACGGAGTTTTTTAGGTTTTAGTTTCACAAAACCTACCGCATAAGCAGGGCTAGTACTATTGTTCAAAAGGTTAAATCCAGTAATAGCAGTATTGTCTTCAACGGCTTCGAGTTCAGACAAAAGTTTATTGATTTTGTTGGCTACCTGGGTCGTAGGTGTCAGGGCTGTGCCCGGAGGCATACTCAATACGTAGGTGAACATATTGTCGTCTTCCATTGGCACAAAACTTCTTGGCGTAGAGTTCATGACCCAAGCCGAGGCCGCTATTACAATTGCCACTAAAGCTGTAGCCAACCACTTACGTACTGCCAGAAAGCGAATGATTTTTACATATCTATTGGTAAAATTGTTGAAACCGTAGTTGAACGCTACGTAAAATCTTTGGCCAAAACCTAGCTTTTTCTTTTCTCCATGATGCTCAGTTGCATGATTATTTTTTAATAAAAGTGCACATAAAGCAGGTGTCAAAGTCAGGGCATTTACCGCCGAAATAATGATAGAAATGGCAAGTGTGTAAGCAAATTGTTTATAGAAAATTCCTGCCGAACCAGTCATAAAACCAATCGGAATAAATACCGCCGACATCACGAGGGTAATGGATACCACCGCTCCCGTAATTTCGCTCATGGCCGAATGCGTGGCTTCTTTGGCACTCATATCGCTACCTTCCATTTTACTATGCACGGCCTCCACAACCACAATGGCGTCATCGACCACAATCCCGATTGCCAATACCAAGGCAAAAAGCGTGAGGATATTGATGGTAAAACCTAAAACTAATAAGAAAAAGAAGGTACCAATAATAGCCACAGGCACTGCAATGGCAGGAATAAGCGTTGAACGGAAATCCTGCAAAAACACAAACACTACAATAAATACCAAGATAAAGGCTTCGAACAAGGTAGATTTTACCTGATTAGTTGCCTCGTCCAAACGCTCTTTGGTACTGATAAGTTTGGAATATTTGATACTTGGAGGAAAAGATTTTGACAAACGTTCAATTTCTTTGTCAATGCCTATCTCGATGGCATTGGCGTTTGAGCCAGTGGTTTGCAAAATCGCAATGGTTACGGCATTGCGCATATTCGAGGAGTTTGAACCACTGTAAGAAATAGCCCCAAATTCTACACGTGCCACATCTTTCAGACGAATCATATTATTGCCTTGATTTTTTACAACAATATTATCGTAGTCTTCGGGCAAGTTTTTCTTTCCTTTATAACGAATCACATATTCGAGTGGTGCATCCGATTCTTCACCCAAACGACCGGGAGATGCCTCCAAACTTTGGTCTGCTATAGCAGCAGTAATTTCGGCTGGCGTAAGTCCATAACTGGCCATTTTTCGAGGATTCAACCAAATACGCATCGAATAATCTTTTACCCCAAAAACCATTGCTTGCCCTACACCCGGTACACGCTTGATTTGTGGAATCAAGTTGATATTGGCATAGTTTTGCAAAAAAGTTTCGTCGTACTTGTTGTTATCTTCCGTAAACAAGTTGAAAATCAGAATCATACTATTTTGCTGTTTCGAGGTGGTAAGACCCATACGGACTACCTCTTGTGGCAAAATAGGAGTGGCTTGTTGTACACGGTTTTGTACGTTTACGGCCGCTTGGTCAGGATTTACGCCTTGTTTAAAAATAACCGAAATAGAAAATGTACCATCATTACTAGCCGTAGACCTGATGTATTGCATGTTTTCAACCCCGTTGATTTGTTCTTCGAGCGGTGTTACTACCGAACGAATTACCGTTTCGCTGTTGCCCCCCGGATACGAGCCAGATACCATTACAGTTGGGGGCGAAATATCTGGAAAACGAGTGACAGATAGTCTGTCGAGACCCACAAATCCTAGAACCACGATGACAATCGAAATCACCGTAGCCAGCACAGGTCTATCTATTATTTTTGTTAGCATGGTTGGTTT